>DAIDKG010000001.1 GCA_027450125.1 Bordetella sp.
TGAATGAACTGCATGATAGCCATGCGATGCCTATCGCAGGATGGTCTATATGATAGACCTTGAAGGGATTTTTTTGGATCGCCAAAATCCTATCGTTAACCCTGTTAACAAGGGGTAAAGTGATTTTTTTGAAGCATTCGCCAAAGCAGGGTATTAATATATGGTCTACAAGATGGACCATCTAACGAATTCTCGGCGTATCGAGACCAGGGAAGATTGCATGTCGAATGGGGCAAGCCGGGTAGCGGGGGCGCAGGCCATTTCGCGCGCCTTGCGCGTGCTGCGCGCCGTGGCGCGCATGCGCGACGAGGGCGCGGGGCTGCTGGCGCTCACGCGCGAGGCCGATATGAGCAAGCCCACGGTGCACAGGCTGCTGACTGCGCTCATGGCAGAGGGCATGGTCGAGCAGGATCCGGACACGCGCAAATATTTTCTCGGGCCCGAATGCCATGTGCTGGGCAATCTGGCCGGCCAGCGCCATGGCATGAATCGCGCCGCGGCCGATTCGGTCGCGCGGCTGGCGCGCCAGTGCGGCGATTCGGCTTTTTTTTCGCTGCGCAGCGACGTCTTCGCCGTCTGCGTGCTGCGCGAGGACGGCGACTACCCCCTCAAGACCCACGTGCTGATGCCGGGCGACAGGCATCCGCTGGGAGTGGGGGCGGGCAGCCTGGCCATGCTCTCGGCATTGTCCGACGAGGGGGTCGAGGAGAGCCTGCAAGCCAACGCGCAACTGCTTGCGACCCGCTATCCGCAGTATTCGGCCGATTTTTTGCGCGAGCAGGTGGCGCAATCGCGTGAGCGCGGCTACTCGCTCAACCGCGGCCGTGTCGTCGCCGGTTCGTGGGGGCTGGGCGTGCCCTTGCTGGACGGCGGCGGCCGCGTGCTGGGCGCGTTGAGCATCGCCGCGGTCGAGAGCCGGCTCGGCGAGGAGCGCCAGCCGCAGCTGGCGCGCCTGTTATGGCGCGAAGCGCAGCGCCTGCAAAACACGGATTCCAAGACAACGACCAGGAGAGCAGCATGACCAAGCGAGCAGTCATCGTGGGATGGTCCCACATTCCCTTCGGCAAACTCATCGAGCCCGATACCGAGAGCCTGATGGCCCGCGTTTCCGGCGCGGCGCTGGATCACGCCGGCGTGTCGCGAGAAGACGTCGACGGCATCTATGTCGGCGTCTACAACAACGGCTTCGACAAGCAGGACTTCCAGGGCGCGCTTGTCGCCCTGGCCGAACCGGCGCTGGCCTATACGCCTGCCACCCGGCTGGAAAACGCCTGCGCCACCGGCTCGGCAGCCATCCATGCCGCGATGGATTTCATCGAGGCCGGCCGCGGTCGCGTCGCGCTGGTGGTGGGCGCCGAGAAAATGAGCTCCCAGCCCAATGCCGTCGTCGGCGACATCCTGCTCAGCGCCAGCTATCGCAAGGAAGAAGCCGATGTCACGGGCGGCTTTGCCGGGGTGTTCGCCGAGATCGCCAAATCGTATTTCGCGCGCTATGGCGATCGCAGCGAGGAGCTGGCCCGCATCGCCGCCAAGAATCACAAGAACGGCGTGGACAATCCCTACGCGCAGATCCGCAAGGACCTGGGCTTTGACTTCTGCAATGAAGTGTCCGACAAGAACCCCTATGTGGCCGCGCCCTTGCGCCGCACCGATTGTTCGCTGGTGTCCGACGGCGCTGCGGCCCTGGTGATTGCCGACGAAGAGACCGCGCGCGATCTGGCGCGGGCGGTGGGTTTTCGGGCGCGCAGCCACGCCAACGACCTCATGCCGCTGTCGCGGCGCGATCCCACCACACTGGAAGGCGCGCGCCGCGCCTGGCGCCAGGCCCTGGACCAGGCCGGGATCGGCCTGGACGACCTGAGCCTGGTCGAGACCCACGATTGCTTCACCATTGCCGAGCTGCTCGAATACGAGGCCATGGGCCTGGCCGCGCCGGGCGAGGGCTACAAGGTGGTGCGCGAAGGCATCGCCGAAAAGACCGGCCGGCTGCCCATCAACGTCTCGGGCGGCCTCAAGGCCAAGGGGCATCCCATCGGCGCGACCGGCGTGTCCATGCATGTTCTGGCCTGCATGCAGCTCATGAACGAGGCCGGCGCCATGCAGGTGCCCGGCGCCGCACTGGCCGGCGTGTTCAACATGGGCGGCGCGGCCGTGACCAACTACGTCAGCATTCTGGAGCGCCGCAAATGAGCGATGTGGCAACGGCAAGCGGGCTGCAGGCGCCGCTGGGCGGTCTGGCGCCGGTGTCGCTGCGCGTCATGAACCTGGCGACGTTCCTGACGCAGGCGGCGCGCCGGCATCCCGGCCGGCCGGCGCTGGCCTGCGGCGATGCCGTCGTGAGCTGGCGCGAACTCGAGAGCCGCGTCGCTGCGCTGGCGCGCGCTTTGTCGCAGCATGGCATAGGCAAGGGCGACAGAGTGCTTCTGCACTCGCGCAACAATGTCGAACTGGTCGTCGCCATGTTCGCGGTGTTTCGTCTGGGCGCCGTCTGGGTGCCGACCAATTTCCGCATCGCGCCCGACGAGGCGGCTTACCTGGCCCAGGCGTCCGGGGCCGTGGCCTTCCTGTGCCAGGGCGAGTTCGCGGAACACGCACAGGCGGTGGCCCAAGCCGTGCCGGATCTGCGCCTGCTGGTGCGCATAGGGCAGGGCGATTTCGGTTCGGCCCAAGTCGATGAGCTCATCGACAGCCATATGGGCCAGCCCATGCCTGCGGCCGACGTGCAGCGCGACGACCCCTGCTGGTTCTTCTTCACGTCGGGCACGACCGGACGGCCCAAGGCGGCAGTGCTTACGCACGGCCAGATGGCCTTCGTCATGACCAACCACCTGTGCGATCTGATGCCCGGCACCACCGAGGAGGACGCCAGCCTGGTGGTGGCGCCGCTGTCGCACGGGGCGGGCATACACCTGATCACGCAGGTGGCGCGCGCGGCGGTGAGCATCCTGCCCGAGGGCAACCGTTTCGACCCGGACGACATCTGGCGGCTGGTGCAGCGCTGGAAGGTGAGCAACATGTTCACCGTGCCCACCATTGTCAAGATGCTGGTCGAGCATCCGTCGGTCGACGCATGGGACCACTCCAGCCTGCGCTATGTGATCTACGCGGGGGCGCCCATGTACCGCGAAGATCAGAAGCGGGCGCTGGACAAGCTGGGCAAGGTGCTGGTGCAGTATTTCGGCCTGGGCGAGGTCACGGGCAATATCACGGTGTTCCCGCCGCGCCTGCACCAGTCGGAGGATGGCCCCGAGGCGCGCATCGGCACCTGCGGTTTCGAGCGCACGGGCATGCAGGTCCAGATCCAGGACGACCAGGGACGCGAAGTGGCGCCCGGCGCCACCGGCGAGATCTGCGTCTGCGGTCCGGCCGTGTTCGCGGGCTACTACAACAACCCGCAGGCCAACGCCAAGTCCTTCCGCAACGGCTGGTTCCGCACCGGCGACCTGGGACATATGGACGAGCAGGGCTATGTCTATATCACCGGGCGCGAGTCGGACATGTACATCTCCGGCGGCTCCAACATCTATCCGCGCGAGATCGAGGAAAAAACCCTGGCGCATCCGGCCATCGCCGAGGTGGCCGTGCTGGGCGTGCCCGATCCCGTATGGGGCGAGGTGGGGGTGATGGTCTGCGTGCTGCGCGAGGGGCACGGACTTGAAGAGGCCGAACTGCAGGGTTGGCTGCAAGACAGGCTGGCCCGCTACAAACTGCCGCGCCGCATCTTTTTCTGGGATGCCCTGCCGCGGTCGGGCTACGGCAAGATCACCAAGAAACTGGTGCGCGACGCGATGGCCGAGCGCGGTTGCCTGCCTTTGCAGGACGCGCCCTAGCTGCCGCCGGCGCGCCACGAAAAATGGAGGAAGCGATGCAGACCAGGCAGGAAGCGGTGCTGGTGACAGGCGGCGCGTCGGGCATCGGGCTGTCCGTTGCGCACGGCCTGGCCCAGCAAGGATGGCGAGTGCTGGCGGCCGACATCTCGCAGGAGGCGCTGGATGCCGCGGCCCGGGAACTGCCAGCCGAACGCGTGCGCTGCGTGCGTCTGGACGTGTGCGATGAAAATCAGATCG
Organism: Bordetella sp.; assembly: GCA_027450125.1. Classification (GTDB taxonomy): domain Bacteria; phylum Pseudomonadota; class Gammaproteobacteria; order Burkholderiales; family Burkholderiaceae_B; genus Bordetella. The sequence goes on from DAIDKG010000001.1 coordinate 4,068, forward strand.
GCGACGTGCTGGGCGCCAACGCGGATTTTGGACCGCTGGCCGGCCTGGTGAGCTCGGCCGGCATCGGCAAGGAGGTTTCTTTCTTCGACACCGACGCCGCGCTCATGCGCCGCATGCTCGAAGTCAATCTGATCGGCACTTTCAATGTGGCCAAGCAGGTGGCACTGCGCATGCGCGAGCGCGGGCAGGGCTCCATCGTCAATATCGCCTCGGTTTCGGGCATACGCGGCAATGTGGACCGCACGGCCTACGGTGCATCCAAGGGCGGCGTCATCACCATGACGCGCGTGATGGCGGTGGAACTTGCCGAGTACGGCATCCGCGTCAACGTCGTCGCGCCTGGCCCGGTCGACACGCCCATGGTGGCCAGGATGCACAGCGCAGCCTCGCGCGAATCGTGGACGCGCATGCTGCCTCAGCGGCGCTACGCCCGGCCGGAAGAACTGACCGGCACCATAGACTGGCTGCTGGATCCGTCGCGCTCGAGCTACGTGACCGGCCAGCTGATCTGCGTCGACGGCGGTTTCACGGCGGGGGGCATCCTCAGGAATTGATGGGGGCGCGCCACACTTTCTCCCGGTTTTTCCGCGCCACTCATGCAGCGCCGGCGCATTTGGGTTGAATTCACTGATTTGTAAGCAAATTTGAGTAACGTGAAGCGCGGTGAATCAGGTCCGAATTTGCGGACATGTTCTCGCCGCGCAGTACGCAAAACACAAATTACGGAGACACCCCTATGAGCACTGCTTCCTCGTTTAAATTTCCGAATCCCGCGCCGCTGGGCCTGGCCGGTTTCGCGCTGACCACCTGGCTGTTGAGCATGATCAACGCGGGCTGGTTCGACGGCGCGTCGCTCGGCATGGTGCTGGCCTGCGCGTTCGCATTCGGCGGCACGGCACAAATGATCGCCGGTGTAATGGAGGTGCCTCGCGGCAACACCTTCGGCTTCACCGCATTCGTGAGCTATGGCGCTTTCTGGTGGTCGTTCGCGCTGTTCGTCGTGTTTTTCCACGGCAAGGTTCCGGGAACGTTCGTGGGCTGGTACCTGCTGCTCTGGGGGGTGTTCACGTTTTACATGTGGCTGGCGACCTTCCGCTCGCCACGCGTGCTGCAGCTGATCTTCCTGGCGTTGTGGATTACGTTCTTCCTGCTCGCGGCAGGCGACGGCCTGGGCATGCCCGCAGCGGGACATCTCGGGGGGTATATGGGTCTGGTCACTGCGTTCCTGGCCTTCTACCTGTCCGCCGCCGATGTGGTCAACGAGGCCTACGGCCGCACTGTGCTGCCGATCGGCGCCAAGAGCTGACGCGCATCCGGTCACGGCTGGCTCGCGCCTGATCCGACCGACGCCGTGTCCGTCCTTGCGACGGACACGGCGTTTTGCGTTAACAGACCCTAGTCCGGCAATGCCTCGCCGGACATGAGCTGCGCCACGGCTTCGGCGGTTGCCGCCGAGAGCGTCCAGCCCAGGTGTCCATGCCCCGTGTTGTAGAAGACATGACGATGCCGGCCGCGGCCGACCCGGGGCACCATGTCCGGCAGCATCGGCCGCAGTCCCGCCCACGGCACGACGCGCGAGCTCGATACGTCCGGGAAATGGCCGCGCATCCAGCGCACCAGCGGCTCGATGCGATCGGCGCGGATGTCGCGATTCTCCCCGTTCAATTCCGCGGTGCCGGCGATGCGGAAACGCTCTGCTCCGAGCCGGCTGGTGACGATCTTGGCTTTGTCGTCGAGCAGGCTGACCCAGGGGGCGGCGGCGCGGCTTTGCGCATCGTCCAGGTGCACGGTGATCGAATAGCCCTTGACCGGGTAGACGTTCACCTGATCGCCGACCTGTGCGGCGAGCGCCCGGCTGCCGACGCCGGCGCAAACGACCAGGCGATCGAAGATCGAGGTGTCCGGCAGCGCGTCGCGCCGCGCCCTGACGGCGATTTTCAGCTCGGGCGTCTGCTCGACGGATTCGACCGTCGCTTCGTAGCGGAATTCGACGCCCAGTCGCTCGCAAGCCTGGGCCAGGCCGCGCGTAAATTTGTGGATATCGCCGGTCGAGTCGGATTCGGTGAAGAACCCGCCGTAGAACTGCCCCTGCAGCGTGGGTTCGATGGCGCGGATTTCTTCAGGAGTCACCGCGCGGCGTTCGAGTCCGCCTGCGCGCAGCAAGGTATTGACCTTCGTCGCGGCATCGAACTCGCGCCGCGTGGCATAGAAATGCAGGATGCCGCGTTGTTCGTGATCGAAGGCGATGCCCTCGCGTTGCGCTATCGAGTACAGGTGCGCGCGTGCGGCGATGGCCAGGCGGACCGTGTCGATCGTATTGCGCCGATAGTTGGGGATCTGGCGCAGGAATTGGGCGATCCAGCTGTACTTGTGCCAGCTGGGGCGGGGATTCAGCAAAAGCGGCGCGGAACGCGTGAACATCCAGCGCAGTCCCTTGAATACGGTTGCGCGACTGTTCCAGACTTCGGCATTGCTGGCCGACAGCTGTCCGCCGTTCGCAAACGACGTCTCCATCGCCGCATAGCGATGGCGTTCGAGGACGGTGACCTGGTGCCCGCGGCGGGCGAGGGCGTAAGCGGTGGTGACGCCGGTGATACCGGCGCCTATGATGGCAATTCGCGACATGGCGTGATCCAGAGAGGGTTGAGGTCGCCGGCGCAAACCCGCCGGCATCGCTACCCCATCTGTCCATGTACCTGAGAGTTTCGCCCGGCGCTTGCCGTCCGGGCTCCCCTTCGGTGGACGCTGCCCTGCCGGGTGCGCCGCTCTCCAGATGTTCCCGCTGCGAGGTCCTTTTGCCTGAGAGTTTCCGGGGTGGTTTCTCCTTCGGCGTTGCTGGCACATGGCCAGCACCCTCTTCCGCACAGCATATAGCTTTCAGATACATTAGTGTTTTCGGGATTAAAGTCAACGTTTTACCAGAATTTT
>DAIDKG010000002.1 GCA_027450125.1 Bordetella sp.
GCTCCGACAAAACTGAGAATCACCGCGCCGTAGCCGATCAAGGCGCGCAGCCACAGGTCCGCAGTTTGCGGTTCAAGATGGACCATCAGCGACGTGCCGACAAAGGGTAAAAGGCCGCCGTAGCCCAGCCAGGCGACAGCGGCGGGAAACTCACGGTTTGGCTCCTGCATGTGAATTCTCCTTTTCAACGCAGCGCCAGGCCGTCGTGGTGCGCCACGCGTTCGAGAGCCGACTCGAAGAGAGAGCGGGCCGTGCCCGCCACCTGCTGCAGATACGCGTGCAACTGCGCATCGGGCGAGTCGCGGTGGATGCAGCTTGCGCTGTAGGTCTCGAAACTGTTCAGCTGCATCAGCAATTCGGCGATATGACGCGGGCATTCGCAGGCGAGCGTCGAGGACAGGCCGGCGACTGCCGTCAGCATGGCGTCGTCAAAACGCCGCGGCGCGGGAGCCGACGCCGGGTCGAGCGGGAACCCGGCCTGGGCAGGTTCGGCATCGGGGTGAGCAGACAGCAGGCCGCGATCGATCGAACCCAGCCAGGCGCCGAGCATGTCGTCGTCGGCCGGCTCGCGCAGCATGCTCGATCCGTCGTCGGCCAGGGTCTTGATGGTCGAGGCCTGGGCAAAGCGGTACAGGACGGCGGTGTGGCGGGCACGCCAGGCTTGCCTGGCCTGCTGCAGTTCGGCCAGCTTGCCGGGCCGCAGCACCGGTGCTTGCCACAGCAGCAGATCGGCCGCGCCGTCAGACGCGGCGGCCGATGCCTCGGCCAGCGAGTCGAACACCGTCACCCTCGGCGCGGGGCCAGCCAGGTGCCGCAGGACAGCGGGGCGCTGCAGGCGCGTCGCCAGGGCCGTTCCGACAACCAGCCAGGTAGGCGCTCCTGCAGCGCGAGCAGCCGCCTCTCGGGCGCCGTCCGCGCGGGCCGCGGGCATGCGGGCGATTTCCTGCAATTGCACAAAATCCAGTGCCGCAATCGATCCGATGGCATGGCCTTGTTCGGTCAGTTGCCTGAGCAATATCACGCGTTGCAGGTCGGCGGGAGAATACAGTCGGTGCCCCGACGGCGCCGTGGCGGGGTGCACCGCGCGGTAGCGTTGTTCCCAGACGCGCAGGGTCGCGACCGGCATGCGCGCCAGGCGGGCTACCGCGCCGCTGCGAAAGACCGGACCCGTCGCGTCGGTCGTCACAGGCGCGGGCAAGGCGGGGGTTTTGCGATATGTCATTCGCATGAGTTTAATATGAATTCAATTAAAGTGATATTTTTTGGATTTTCTCATTTATGAGTTTAAAATGAATCGAAATTAATAAAGCCAAGATGACAATGACGCTGACGACCAAACCTACGCTTTACTACGACGGCGGCTGTCCGGTGTGCTCCCGCGAGGTAGCCATGTACCGCAGGCAGCCCGGCGCGCAGGACGTGTGCTGGGTCGATGCGTCCCGCTGCGACGCGGCCGATCTGGGGCCCGGATTGAGCCGCGATGCCGCCATGTCGAAGTTGTATCTGCGGCTGCCCGACGGCCGGTTGGTCAGCGGCGCCATGGCCTTCGCTACGCTTTGGCAATCGCTGCCGCGCCTGGCATGCCTGGGGCGTCTGCTGGGCGCCCGCCCGGTGGTGTGGCTGCTCGAGGCCGTCTATCGCCTCTTTCTCCTGCTCAGGCCCGCCTGGCGCAAAAGACTCTCCTGATCGCTTTGACGCCGGCCCGCTCGCGGCACCGTACCGTAACCCAATCATGTACTGCCCATGACGACCCTTACTCCATCCCGTCCTTCCTTTGCCCTGGTGACCGGCGCGCGCGGCGGCATCGGCCGCGAACTGGTGGCGCGCCTGCGCGCACAAGGCCATCGTGTCGCCGCAGTCGGGCGCGATGCCCAGACCCTGGCTGCCGTGCCGGCGGATGCGCACATCGTTGCCGACACCACAACTCAGGAAGGCGCGTCGGCCGCCGTGGCGCAGTGCCAGGAGCAGTTCGGCGAGGCGCCCGCGCTGCTGGCGCATTGCGTGGGCAATACGCTGATCGCGCCCCTGCATCGCAGCAGTGCAGCGCAAATCCGCGACGTGCTGCGCGTGAACCTGGACAGCGCGCTCTTCGTGCTCCACGCCTGGATCGATGCCCTGCGCATGGCCGCAAGGCCGGGCGCTGCCGTTCTGGTGTCCAGCGTGGTCGCCCGCATCGGCGTGGCCAATCACGAGGCCATTGCCGCGGCCAAGGGCGGCGTGGAGGCCTTGGTCCGCAGCGCGGCCGCCACCTACGCGCCCCTGGGCTTGCGCATCAACGCGGTGGCGCCCGGCCTGACCGAGACGCCCATGACGGCTGGCATGCTGCGCATGGAGGCGATGCGCGAGGGCGCCGCAAGGCAGTATCCGCTGGGTGGCGTGCAGAGCGCCGGCCAGGTGGCCGACGCCATGGCGTGGCTGCTGTCTGAAAGCGCCGAGCGTATCACCGGGCAGATGATCGCGGTGGACGGCGGCTTTACGGCCGTAAGGCCCTTGGTAAAGTAATCGATCATGACTATCGTCATCGCACGGCGGACGCCTCAATGTTGATCAATGCGGATTTTTCGCGCTGCGCCGTCCTGGCGCAGGATCGCTATCAATGGGTCGCCTCGCCCCAGGCAGGAGTGGAGCGCGTGATGCTCGACCGCGTGGGCCAGGAGCAGGCCCGGGCGACCAGCATCGTGCGTTACGCGCCGGACTCGCATTTTCCGGCCCATCAGCATCCGGGCGGCGAGGAGGTCCTCGTGCTGTCGGGGGTATTCTCCGAAGGCCAGGTGCATTATCCCGAAGGCTGGTACCTGCGCAATCCCCCTGGTTCCAGTCATCAGCCGGCCAGCGCCGAGGGCGCAGTCATTTTCGTCAAACTCTGTAAGATGCCGCCGCAGGAGCGGCGCCGTGTGCGCATCGATACCCGCGATCCTGCGGCCTGGCGCAAAGAGAACGGTCGCGAGGTCTGCCCGCTGTTTTCGGCCGACTACGAGCAGGTCTGCCTACAGCGCGTGCCGCCCCGGGCATTGCTGCTTGCGCAACCGGTAGACGGCGCCGAGGTGCTGGTGCTGGAAGGCGAGGCGACCTTCCGCGGGCAGTCCTACGGCCGCGGATCGTGGTTGCGCCTGCCGCCCGGCGAGACGGCGGACATCGCGGGCGGCCCGCAGGGCGCCACGGTCTATCTCAAGACCGGGCATCTGGGCCACGCACGCCCATGAGCGAACCGATACGCAGTGCCCGCATCGCGATCGTGGGCGGTGGATTGAGCGGGCTTCATGCCGCCTGGCTGCTCGAGCGACATGGGCTGCGCGACTATCTCCTGATCGAAGCGCGCAGCACGCTCGGCGGACGCATCCTGTGCGCCGAGCCGCCATGGAGCGGACCCGCTCCGTCGGATGATCGTTTCGATCTGGGGCCGACGTGGTTCTGGCCTGATCACCAACCGGCGCTGCATGAACTGGTCACGCACCTGGGCCTGCGGCGTTTCGAGCAATATGAGACGGGAGACATGATGGTGGAACCCGCGCCGGGTCGGCCGCCTGTGCGCATGCGCGGCTACGCCAGCTCGCCGGCCTCGTTCCGTCTGATGGGAGGCATGGGCGCGCTGGTGGATGGGCTGCGCCTTGCGCTGGATCCGGCGCGCATCGTGACCGGCCAGGCCGTGCGCCGGCTCAGCCTCGCGTCGTCCCATATTGCGTTGTATAGCGAAGACGCCGCCGGGCGCGCGACCACCTGGCACGCCGATCAGGTGTTGCTGGCAGTTCCGCCCCGCTTGGCGGAACATGCCATTGCCTTCACGCCGGCCATGCCCCGGGCGCTGGCCCAGTCATGGCGTCAGGCGGCGACCTGGATGGCGCCGCATGCCAAGTACATCGCGATCTACGACACCGCGTTCTGGCGCGAGCAGTGCCTGTCCGGCGAGGGCCGCAGCGCCTGCGGACCGATGGGGGAGATCCACGACGCCAGCATGCCGGGAGGCAGCGCGGCGCTGTTCGGTTTTCTGGGCGTGCCGGCTGCGACGCGCCGACGCATGACCGGCGAGACGCTGCGTTCGCTGTGCCGCGCGCAGTTTGCGCGTATGTATGGTCCGCGCGCCGCCACGCCCAGTGCGGAATTTCTCAAGGATTGGGCGCAGGATCCCTATACCGCGACGGCGGCGGACCAGCTCGCCCAGGACACGCATGCGGCAGCGCCGCATGCCGGTGCCGCCGACGGGCCATGGCGCGGCCGCCTGACCGGCATTGCCAGCGAATGGTCGCCGCAGTTTCCGGGATATGTCGCAGGGGCTGTCGAGGCCGCGAGCCTGGCCGTGCAGGCCCTGCTAGGCGGGCGCTGAGCGTCGCTAGCCAACGCCGGGCACATGCCGGCGGGCCGGCCTGGAGCGGCCGCGAGCGCGGCCTCACCTGGTGATGTCGCGCCGAGCCGCCAGCCGGCTGGCTGCGCGGATCGCGCCCGCGTCAGCCCAGGCCGGCTTGGGAGCGCTGACGTGATTGCTACCGCGTTTGCGCGTCGTGAATCGCCGGATTTTCAAATGTTCCGACTCTAGTCGTGCCCGTGGGTTTGCCCGGTCAATCGTTTCATGGATTCGCCTGGGGTTTTATCCATGATAAAAATAGAAGAAACCGGCGTAAAAACCGCATTGTGAAAAAATAAATGAATGAAATGAAGCAAATCAACCTGCGGAATCATGCTCAACATCTTCAGAGCGAAGAAAGCTGCGCAGTGTGCCGTGACGGCGCAGAATTGGGCTTCGGTTTCAGCTATGCCTTTCAGCCCATAGTCGATGTCCGTGCCCGCCAGGTGTTTGCCCATGAAGCGCTGATACGCGGCCCGGGCGGAGAGTCGGCGCTGTCGGTGCTCGAACGCGTGACGCCCGCCAATCGCTATCAATTCGATCAGGCCTGCCGGGTGCGCGCGATCAAGACCGCATCCGGTCTGGGCATGCAAAGCAAGCTTTCCATCAATTTCCTGCCCAATGCCATTTACCGGCCGGAAGTCTGTATCAGCACAACCCTGCGGGCTGCCGAGACATACGGCTTTCCCATCGAGAAAATAATTTTCGAAACGGTGGAAGGCGAACGCATCGATGACGGAAAATGGCTGGCCGACGTATTTCGCGAATACCAGCGGATCGGTTTCAGCACTGCCATCGACGATTTCGGCGCCGGCTACGCCGGCTTGAACCTGCTGGCCGATTTCCAGCCGGACATCATCAAGCTGGACATGGGCCTGATACGCGATGTCGACAAGCGCAAAACCAACCGCGTCATCATAGCCGCGGTGGCCGGCATCTGCGCCGAGCTCGGAATCAAGGTCGTGGCCGAAGGCGTGGAAACCCGCGACGAGCTGCTTTGCCTGCAGGACGTCGGCGTGCAGTACATACAGGGATACTTGCTATCAAAGCCGCTGTTCGAAAGCTGTATCTCGGATGCCGATATCGCCCTGCC
>DAIDKG010000003.1 GCA_027450125.1 Bordetella sp.
GTTGAACAACCGGCCCATCGTCGAGAAAAACGTCGTATAGCGACGAGCGGCCGCCGCGGCGTGCCGCTGCGGCGTGTCCTTCTCCTTGATTGCGCGACCTTGATTCCGCGGCCCGGACCGGCCCGACGACGACATGTACGCATACACCGCCCCCTTCCAGAACCCCGCCGGTTCGCCGATACGCGAGCTGTTCAAGTATTTGAGCGAACCCGGGATGATCTCCTTCGCGGGCGGCTATCCCGCCAGCGACCTGTTCGACATGCAGGGGCTGGGCGCGGCACAGGCGCGCGCGTTCGAGGACCCGATCCTCTGCCTGCAATACGGGCCCACCGACGGGCTGCCCGGGCTCAAGGCGCAGCTCGTTGCGCTGATGGCCAGGCGCGGCGCCTCGTGCAGGCCCGAGCAGATGCTCGTCACCACCGGCTCGCAGCAAGGCCTGGACCTGCTGCTGCGCGTGCTGGTCGAACCGGGCGACGTGGTGCTCACCGAGCAGCCGGCTTATCCTGCGACGCTGCAGGCGCTGAGGCTGCAGCAGGCCCGCGTCGTCACCGTGCCGGTCGACGGCGACGGCCTGGACACAGGCAGGCTGGCAGACCTGCTCGCGTCGGGCGCCGTGGCGCGGCCCAAGCTGCTGTACACGGTACCCACCTTCGCCAACCCGACGGGCGCGACGCTCGCGCGCGAGCGCCGGCTCGAACTGCTGCGCCTGGCGGTTCGCTACAGGTTCCTCATCGTCGAGGACGATCCCTACGGCGACCTGCGATTCGCGGGCGAGCCCATCCCTTCGATTCTCGCCCTTGCCGACGACGTCGACGGTTCGCGCGACTGGGTGGTGCATTTTTCCAGCCTTTCCAAGGTCGTCGCGCCCGGCCTGCGCATCGGGTGGACGGTGGCGCCCCTGGAAATCGCGCGCCGCTGCGTCATCGCCAAGCAGACGGTCGACCTGTGCACCACGCCCTGGTCCCAGGCCGTCGCCGCCCGATATCTGGAAGACGGTTCGCTGGAGCGCCATCTGCCGCGCATCACGGCCGCCTATGGCCGCAAGAACGGCGCGCTTTGCCGGGCGCTGCGCGCAGGGCTGGGCGATGCCATCGCGTTTCACCAGCCCGAGGGCGGCATGTTTGTCTGGGCGCGCATGCCGGGCGTGGATGCCGCGCAATTGCTGGCCTGCGCCATCGAGCGCAAAGTCATGTTCGTGCCCGGCAAAGCGTTCTTCGCCGATCAGCCCGATGCCGCCGCGCTGCGTCTTTCGTTCGCGGCCCCGGGCATCGACGCCATCGAGGAAGGCGCGCGGCGCCTGCAGCAGGCCTACCAGATGCTGGCCGACCAGGCCTGATCCTCGCGCCGCCGGCTGTCAGGAGGGCTGTTGCCCGGGTGCCGTCTGCTTGCTGCCCAGGCGGCGCGAGCTGACGACCAGCGCCGAGACCGTCGCCGCCACTGCCAGCCAGAGCGTCCATTTGATCGCCTGGGCCAGCGCGGTGCCTGTCAGCCTGCCGCCGGACGCGGCATGCGCGGCGTACGCCGACAGGATGACCCCCACCAGCGCGGTTCCCAGGCATTGCCCGAAGGTGCGTGCGATGGCCAGCACGCCCGAGGCGTTGCTGCTGCGCTCGCGCGAGGCGTTGGCCAGCATCTCGCGGTTGTTGGGGCTCTGGAAGAAGCCGAAGCCCGCGCCGCACACCAGCTCACGCCAGGCGATATCCCACGCCGGCGCGTTATAGGGCAGCAAGGCCAGCAGCGCGAGGCCGAGCGCGAAGACGGCCAGCCCGGCTGTGGCCAGCGTGGCCGGCCGATGCCGGTCGGCCAGCCGCCCGGCATGTGGGGCGATGAGCACGATTGCGACCGGCCAGGGCGTAAAGAGCAGCGCCGACGCGAAGGGACTGTAGCCGTACGCGCTTTGCATCAGGATGGGCAGCGCGATGAACGCGATTCCCTGGCCGACGAACGAGGCCATGGACGTCAGCGCCGCCATGGAAAAACGCGTGGAGGCGAAGATGTCCAGCGGCAGCAGCGGCTCCGGGGCGCGGCGCTGGCGCCGCACGAATGCCATGCCTGCCGCGACGGCCGCCGCCGCGTAGGCAAGAGGCAGGTAGGCCCGCCCGCCGTCGCCCAATTGAGCGCAGGCGTCAGCGGCCATGATCAGAGCGGCCATCGCCGCGCCCGACAACAGGGCGCCCGCGGTGTCGAAGGGCAGGCCCCGAACGCGTGCCTTGGGAATGGCGCGGCGCGCCAGGACCGTGCCGACGATGCCCAGCGGGACGTTGATCGCGAACAGCCACTGCCAGCTCAGGGCTGCCAGCAGGGTCCCGCCCAGCATGGGCGCGATGGCGGTGCTCGCGGCCACGAGCAGGGCATTCAGGCCGAGGATCCTCCCCAGCAGGCGGGTCGGGAAGATCGAGCGATGGATCGCCGGGGCGATGCTCAGCGTCGCGGCCCCGCCCACTCCCTGCAGCACGCGCATCACGATCAGCCACGGCAGAGAGGTGGACAAGGCGCAGCCCAGCGACGCCAGCGTGAACACGGCGATGCCGCTGGTGAACAGGGCGCGAAAACCGGTCCGCTTTGCCAGCGCTGAAAATGCCGCCAGCGTGACGGCCACCGACAGCAGGTAGCCGTTGGCCACCCACACTGCTTCGCCTGTCGGGACGTCCAGCGATTGGGCGATCTGGGGCAGGGCGATGTTGACGATAGACCCGTCGAAGACCGCCATGGTCGTGGCGATCATCACCGAAATCATGGCCAGGCAGCGCTCGCGGCCCGGCAGGCCCTCGTCTCCCGGTCGGTCGGAAAATAATTCCATCTGGTAAATCCTTTTCATGGACGGGCGGCGGGCCCGTCGGTGTCGTAGCCGTAGCCGTCACTGTATGGGCGCGTCGAACGTGGCGGAAGACGCATGGCTTGCATTGATAAAGTGCATGGAACGCCATGTATGGCCATGCTAGGATCGGGTATGACCGATCCCGACCTGAACCTGCTCATCGCGCTCGATGCCCTGCTGGCAGAAGGCAGCGTGGCCGGCGCGGCCCGGCGCCTGGGGCTCAGCGCCTCGGCGATGAGCCGGACCCTGGCCCGGTTGCGCGAGGCGACGGCCGACCCTTTGCTGGTGCGGGCGGGGCGCCGCATGGTGCCGACCCCGCATGCCCAGGCCTTGCGCCAGCGCGTGAGAGATGCGGCCCGCGAGGCGCGCGCCGTCTTGAATCCGCCGACGGCAGATCTCGATATTAGCGCTTTGCGCCGAACCTTCACGATCCGCGCCAACGACGGTTTTGTCGAGGCGTTCGGGGCCCGGTTGATTGCGGCCGCGGCCGCGGCGGCGCCGGGCGTGCGCCTGCGTTTCGCCGCCAAGGCCGAGAAGACGGCGACCCCGCTGCGCGAAGGCGCGGTCGACCTGGAAATCGGCGTGCTGAGCCAGATGGGCCCCGAGGTCCGGGTGCAGGCGCTATTTCGTGATCGCTTCGTCGGCGCTGCCCGCAAAGGACATCCGCTCGAAGCGGAGCCCGCGGTGACCGCAGGCCAGTATGTCGCCTTCGGGCACGTGGTCGCCTCGCGCCGCGGGCGCGCTGACGGCCCCGTGGACATCGCTCTGGCCGCAATGGGGCTGGAACGGGCGGTCGCCGCAGTGGTGCCCAGTTTTTCCGCCGCGCTGGCCGTGGCGCGCGGCTCCGATTTGATTGCGCTCGTGCCAGCCTCCTTCCTGGGCGTGCAGCAAGAGCGTAGCGAGCCTGCCCGCGCCGGAATCTTCGCTTTCGAACTGCCCGTGCAGACCGAGAAAATCACGGTGTCGCAGATGTGGCATCCGCGCCTGGGCGCCGATCCTGGACACCAGTGGCTGCGGCAACTGGTGCTCGATGTATGCCGAGAGGGCGTACAATGAGAATGTTTCTCAATTGAACCGAACCATGACGACTACAAACGAAACCCCGTTGCAACTGCTGATGTCCCGCCGCTCGACCAAGCTCGTGCGCGGCCCGGGACCATCAGATGACGAACTGGCCCGGATCCTGCAGGCCGGCATGAGCGCGCCCGATCACGGCGCGCTGCGTCCCTGGCGCTACGTTGTCATCCGCGGCGAGGCCGTGGGCAGGCTGGCCGACATGGCCATCGCTGCCGTCAAGCGCACGGGCGATCCGCGCATGACGCCGGAAAAGGAGAAGAACAACCGCGCGTGGCTGGCACAGGTGCCGCTGGTGCTGGGCGTGGCGCAGAAGAGCTTCTTCGACGGCAAGATCCCCGAGCACGAACAGATGCTGGCCGTGGGCGCGTCGGTGATGAACGTGCTCAACGCCGTGCACATGCTGGGCTACGCGGCGTTCTGGAGCACCGGCCTGGGCACCAATGTGCCCGACGTGCAGGAAGCGCTGGGCTTCGATCCCCTGGAATACCGCTTCCTGGGCTTTGTGGCCATCGGCGCGTTGGCGGCCGACCTGCCTCCCATGCAGCGCCCCGATTTCCGCGAGTTCGTCACGGAGTGGACGGGAGCGCAATAAGCGCCCGGCGGGCCTGCAAGAAGCCGGGCGCGGCGCCAGGCCCCGGGGATTTCAAGCCGTCTCGTCCAGCACCCGCTGCGCTTCCTCGCGCACGCGCTCGGGCGCCGTGCCGCCGATATGTTTGCGCGCCGCCACCGAGCCTTCCAGCGTCAGCACCTGGTGCACGTCCGCTTCGATGGCTGGATGGTAGGCCTGCAGTTCGGCCAGCGTCAGGTCCGCCAGGTCGATGCCGCGCTGTTCGCAGTCGCGCACCGCATGCGCCACCACCTCGTGCGCGTCGCGAAAGGGCAGGCCGCGCTTGACCAGGTAGTCGGCCAGGTCGGTCGCGGTGGCAAAGCCCTGCAGGGCCGCGGCGCGCATGTTCTCGGCCTTGACTTTGATGCCGCCGGCCATGTCGGCAAAGATCGTCAGCGTATCGCGCAGCGTGTCGACGGTATCGAACAACCCTTCCTTGTCTTCCTGGTTGTCCTTGTTGTAGGCCAGCGGCTGGCCTTTCATCAGCGTGAGCAGCGCCATGAGGTGGCCGTTGACGCGACCGGTCTTGCCGCGGGCCAGCTCGGGCACGTCGGGGTTCTTCTTCTGCGGCATGATGCTGCTGCCGGTGCAGAAACGGTCGGCCAGATCGATGAAGCCCACGCGCGGACTCATCCAGATCACCAGCTCTTCAGACAGGCGCGAGATGTGCGTCATGATGAGCGCGCCGGCCGCGCAGAACTCGATCGCGAAGTCGCGATCGGATACGGCATCCAGCGAATTGCGGCACACGCCGTCGAAACCCAGGGTGCGGGCCACGCGCTCGCGGTCGATGGGGTAGCTGGTGCCGGCCAGGGCGGCGGCGCCCAGCGGCAGGCGGTTGATGCGGCGGCGCGCATCGGCCAGGCGCTCGGCATCGCGACCGAACATTTCGGCGTAAGCCAGCAGGTGATGGCCGAAGGTGACGGGCTGGGCCACCTGCAAATGGGTGAAGCCGGGCAGGATGGTGGCGGCGTTTTCCAGCGCCACCGCGGCCAGCGCGCGGCGCAGCTGGCCCAGCAGCGCGATCAGGCCGTCGATCTCGTCGCGCAGCCACAGGCGCACGTCGGTGGCGACCTGGTCGTTGCGCGAGCGGCCGGTATGCAGACGCTTGCCCGCGTCGCCCACCAGTTCCACCAGGCGCTTCTCGATGTTCAGATGCACGTCTTCCAGGTCGAGCAGCCACTGGAAGCGGCCGGCGTCGATCTCGGACAAAATCTGCTGCATGCCGCGCTGAATGTCGGCGTAGTCCTGCGCGCTGATGATGCCCTGGGCGGACAGCATCTCGGCGTGGGCCAGCGAGCCGCGGATGTCGTGCCGGGCCAGGCGCTGGTCGAAATCGACCGAGGCGGTGTAGCGCTTGACCAGGTCGGAAACGGGTTCGGAAAACCGGGCCGACCAGGCCTGCGCCTTGTTGGCGAACTGGTCTTGGGAAGTGTGCGCGTTGTTAGCCATGCAAAATGCCTCGTTTGTAAGCTGAGGATTATAGAGGCAGGCCCGGACGGGGCCGACGCTGTGGATTCTGCGTCTGCGGGCCGGGAGCCCGTGTGCAAGACCGGCCGGATCGGCCCGCAGAACCCCATTGGGGCCATGCGATAATTTTCCAGATTACAAAAAATACCTCGATACGGAATCCCTCCCCCATGAGTTCTGCCCGCGTCGCCTTCGCGCAGATCAACACCACCGTCGGCGGCCTGGCCGGCAATGCCGCCAAGATCCTGCAGGCGGCCCGCGCGGCCCACGCGCAGGGCGCCGACGTGCTGGTGACGCCCGAGCTATCGCTCACCGGCTATCCGCCCGAAGACCTGCTGCTGCGCCCGTCCTTCATCGAGGCGCAGGAACAGGCCTTGCGGCAGTTGAGCGCCGATCTGGCCGATCTGGCCGGACTGCACGTGGTGGTCGGCCACGTCGCGGTCAAGCACCTGGCGCGGCAGCAGCAGATCGGCACGCGGTACAACGCCGCCAGCATCCTGTGCGAAGGCCGGGTGCTGGGGACCTACACCAAGCTGGAGCTGCCCAATTACTCGGTCTTCGACGAAGACCGCTACTTCGTGCCGGGCGGCGAGCCGCTGGTTTTTCAGGTCAAGGGCGTGTCCTTCGGGGTCAATATCTGCGAAGACATCTGGTTCGATTACGCTCCGCAGGCCGCCGCGGCGGCTGGCGCCCGTGTGCTGCTGGTGCCCAATGCCTCTCACTCCAATCTGGGCAAGCAGGCCGAGCGCGTCGAGGTGGCTCGCCGCAGCCTGCAAGGCACGGGCTGCGCCCTGGTCTACGCCAACCTGGTGGGCGGTCAGGACGAACTGGTGTTCGACGGTCTGTCCTTCGTGCTGGACGCCCAAGGCCGCCAGGTGGCCCAACTGGCCGGATTCACCGAAGGCCTGGGGCTGGTCGAGATCGACGCCTCGGGCGCGGTGACCAACGTGAACCATCTGCCCGCGACCGTGCAGGTCGGCGAAGAAGAAGAGGTCTGGAACGCCCTGGTTCTGGGCGTGCGCGACTATCTGGGCAAGAACGGTTTTCCGGGCGCCATCATCGGCCTGTCGGGCGGAATCGATTCGGCGGTGGTGCTGGCCATCGCGGTCAATGCGATCGGCGCCGAGAACGTGCGTGCGGTAATGATGCCCTCTCGCTACACCGCCGACATTTCCGAGATCGACGCCGACGACATGGCGCGCCGCCTGGGCGTGCGCTACGACAGCATCGCCATCGCGCCGGCCTTCCAGGCCTTCGAATCCATGCTGGCCGAGCAGTTCGCCGGCCTGCCCCTGGACGCCACCGAAGAAAACATTCAGGCCCGCGTGCGCGGCACGCTGCTCATGGCGCTATCCAACAAAACCGGCCGGCTGGTGCTGACCACGGGCAACAAGTCCGAGATGACCACGGGCTACTGCACGCTGTACGGCGACATGGCGGGCGGCTTCGCCGTCATCAAGGACGTGCCCAAGACGCTGGTCTACCGTCTCGCGGCCTGGCGCAATACCCGCGGCGACGTCATTCCCGAGCGCATCATCACGCGGCCGCCATCGGCCGAGCTGCGCCCCGATCAGACCGACCAGGACAGCCTGCCGCCCTACGACGTGCTCGACGGCATCATGGCGCGCTATATGGAAAACGAGCCGTTGGAGAGCATCATTGCCGCCGGCTATCCGCCCGCGGCGGTGGAGCTGGTGGTGCGCCTGATCCGCGTCAACGAGTACAAGCGCCGTCAGGCGCCGCCGGGGCCGCGCATCACGCAGCGCGCGTTCGGACGGGATTGGCGCTATCCTCTTACCAACGGTTTTCGCGAAGCGATCTAGGCCCATCACGATTACGACAGGGACATTCATGAAACAAGTCACCGCCATCATCAAACCCTTCAAGCTGGACGAAGTGCGCGAAGCGCTGGCCGAGGCCGGCGTGAGCGGCCTGACCGTCGTCGAGGTCAAGGGATTCGGCCGCCAGAAGGGCCACACCGAGCTGTATCGCGGTGCCGAATACGTGGTGGACTTCCTGCCCAAGATCCGCGTCGAGGTGGTGCTGCCCGACGACCGCGTCGAAGGGGCCATCGAGGCGATCCTGAAGGCCGCCCGCACCGGCAAGATCGGCGACGGCAAGATATTCGTCACGCCGGTCGAGCAGGCCATACGCATCCGCACCGGCGAAAGCGGCGACGCTGCGCTGTAGCTTGCGCAAGCTCGCGCGAAAACGGCCGGAATCGATGCCGGCCGTTTTCTTTTGGCGCGTCGCGCCCGGCGTTCAGCGCTTTGCCGCGATCTCGCGCGCGGGCACCGCGCTCGCGAACAACGGCGTCGTATCGTCGGCCTGTTTGAGAAACGCGCCGGCGCAGCGCGCGCGGATGGCGCCGGTGATGGCCTGGCGCATCGGGTCCCGGCGCTCCAGCATGCCTATGGGCCGTGCGATCGTTCCCAGGTCGGCCGGCAGGCCCAGAACCCGCAGGTCGGGCGCGCGTCGCCAATGCGCGCCATTGAGCAGCGGCAGCAGCGTCACGCCCACCTCCTGGCGCACCAGCGCGACCAATTGCTCGATGGCGTTCAACTCCAGGAATTCGTCGATGGAAACGCCCAGCCGGCGCAGCGTGCGCTGGATCTGCCTGCCGGTGCGCTGCGTGCGGTCAAAGCGCAGAAAGGGCGACTGCGTCAGCACTTCGCGCACGGTCCTGCCCGGTGCGCAGGCCGGGGCCAGCACCACCAGCGGCTCTTCGTACAGCGCGGTCCAGCGCGTGCTGGCAGCGGGACGGCCGGCTTCGACCACCAGCGCCGCATCCAGCTCGCCCGCTTCTACCTTGCCGGCCAGTTCGCCGGATTTGCCCGAGAAAATGCGGATTTCCAGGGCAGGGTGTTCGCGTTTCATCGTCGAGACGACCTTGGCGAGGGTGCCCATGCACGAGACGATGGCGCCGACCGAAACCGAGCCTGCCAGCGTGTCCGGCGCGCCGGGCGGCTGCCGCATGCGGTCGTAGAGTGCCAGCAGTTGCCTGGCCTCGGGGATGAGTTCGCGCCCGGCGGCGTTCAGGATGGCCAGCCGGCCGCTGCGATCGAAGAGATCGCGTCCCATGTCGGTTTCCAGCGAGCGCATCTGGAAGCTGACCGCGGCCTGGGTCAGGGCCACCTGTTCGGCGGCTTCGGAAAACGAACCGTGCTGGGCCACCGCCAGGAAAGTGCGCAGGAATCTCAGCGTGCTCATGGCCGGTGCCCGACGGCCGGATGCGGCTCGTGATTCATAAAAATTTTTTGAATAAGAAAACAAAAAATCAAATTGATCTAATTAAAGCACGAGAGTAATTTCATCAGCTTGCGGCAGCGCCGACGCTGTCCCTTCTTCCACGAATCACCCCGACGCAGGAACGCGCAATGAAGGTTTTCGACTGGACCAACCCCTATC
>DAIDKG010000004.1 GCA_027450125.1 Bordetella sp.
ACCGATGCGCGGCGTACCCTGCACCCGCGGCAGCGAGGCCGCATCGAGCGCGCGCAAGCGGGCCAGGCTTGCGGCGTCGAGCACGGCGCCGTAGATGTCGGCCACCACGCCGGACAGGTCACGGATATGGCCCTGGGCGTCGAGCAGGCCGGGCTTTTCTTGGCCTTTAGGCCCGTAGCGCATCAGTTTCATCTTTGCTTTTCCTTCTTGCTGGCTATGAAGGGCGGGCGTGCGCGCGGCACCGCCCGGCCCGGGATCAATTGGCCCAGCCGCCGTCGATGACGTGCGCCTGGCCGGTCGTGAACGCGGATTCGTCGCTGGCCAGATACAAGGCCAGTGCGGCGATCTCCTGCGGCTCGCCCAGCCGGCCCATGGGCTGGCGGGCGACGAACGCAGCGCGGGCGGCCTCGACGCTGGTGCCCTGCGCCGCGGCCTGCTCGACGATGCGCTGCTCCAGCGAGGGCGAGGCGACCGTGCCCGGGCAGATGGCGTTGCAGCGCACCTTGCGCGCGACGAAATCGGCCGCGACCGATTTGGTCAGGCCGATCACGGCGGCCTTGGAGGCACTGTACACGAACCGGTTGGGCACGCCCTTGATGCTCGATGCCGCCGAGGACATGTTGATGATGGAGCCGCCGCCCTTGGCCAGCATGCCCGGCAGGAAGGCGCGGATGGTGCGGTACATGGCCTTGACGTTCAGGTCGAAGGCGAAGTCCCAGTCTTCGTCGCTGGCTTGCAGGATGGAGCCGGCATGCACGAAACCGGCGCAATTGAACAGCACGTCGACCGGACCCAGCTCCGCGGCCAGCGCCTTGATGGCCGCATCGTCGCGCACGTCCAGCTTGCGGGCCTGGACCGGCAGGCCGGCGAGAGAGTCGATGCGCAGGTCCGTGGCGATGACGCGGGCGCCCTCGCCGGCGAACCGTTCGGCGCAGGCCCGGCCTATGCCTTGCCCGGCGGCTGTGATCACGGCCGTCTTGCCGGCCAATCGTTGCGACATGATGCGTTATTCCTGTGTGGCGTTGAATCGAGGACGGGGACGCGCCTCAGTGGTGCACGACCGCGGGCGTGGCCGTGGCCATGTCGTCCTGCGGCGGGCGGTAGCCGCCGAAACGGCGCGCCCACATGGCGGTAAGGATGGGCACGAGGATCGCGGTGATCAGGCAGGACGTGGCGACCAGGGCCGTGGCGGCGGGCACCAGGGGCTTGAACTTGGGAATCATCTCGCCGATGATCGCCGGATTGGCGACCGCCGCGCCGGCCGTGGACGAGGCCGCCAGGCCTGCCGCGCCGTTGCCGCCGCCGATCCACTTGTCGGCCAGGATGAGTGGGATGCCGGTGACGACGATCACCGCCAGACCCAGGAAAACGCCGGGCAGGCCGCTCTTGAACACCACGGCCAGATCGATGCCGCAACCGAGCGCGAAGCCGAAGAAGGGGATCAGCGCGACCACGCAGCTGCCGAACAGCTCGCGCAGCTGCTTGTCCAGGTTGCCGAGCACGAAGCCGATGACGAAAGGCAGCACCGCGCCGATGAACAGGCGGCCGTCGAAGCTGGCCACGCCCGTGGCGCCCAGGATGAGCATGCTGATGAGCGGCCCGGACTCGATCGAGGTGAGCACGAAGGCGCCGGCTTCTTCCTTGCTGCCGTATTGCTGCATCACTGCGGCGTAGAGGCCGCCGTTGGTCATGTCCATGGCAGCGGTAATGGCCAGGATGGACATGCCGGCGAACAGGCCTGTCTTGATGCCTTCGTCCGGAATGAAATACGTGCAGACCAGCGTCACCAGCCAGGCTACCAGCGCCTTGGTGACCACGATGGTGCCCGACTTGCGCAGCACCGTGCCCGTGGCACGCAGGTCGATGGTGGCGCCCATGCAGAAGAACCAGACCGACAGGATGGGAACGGTGCCGGTGATCAGCCCGTTGGTGAAAGAGCCGAAATACGCGCCCGCCTTGGGCGCGAAGGTATGCACGACGGCGCCCAGCAGCAGCGGGACCAGCATCAGCCCTCCGGGTATGCGGTCCACGGCCTTTTTGATGTTCATGAATCTGTCTCCTCGAGGGACTGCGAAGGTCCCGGTGTATAGGTGGCGCACGTCTTTGCCGCGTGCTTGTGCCGGGCAATTTATCATATTTACGGAACATCGTTCCAATAAAATAATCACGCCAGCAATGCGATTTTTCATTGCTGCAACGCAAGAAATTCTGGAAACAAGTAAACCGCAGTCCGAATTTCATATAAATTCGGACTGTCGTTCCGAAAAAAAGCGATACATGATCTAATCGCCGCAACGCAACGCCCGGTGCCTGCGCGCACCGGCACACACCCCGACAAGGAGAGGCGCATGGACGTCCGACAGAACATTCACCCCGATCACGCGAGAACGCTGGACACCGCGGGCATGCGCAAGCAGTTCCTGGTCGAACAGATCTTCGAACGCGACGGCTTGCGCTTTACCTACAGCCACATCGACCGCATCATGGTCGGCGGCGCCTGGCCGCAAACGCAGCCCGTGGAAGTCCCGCCGGCGCTGGGCAAGGAGATCGGCGTCGGATATCTGCTCGAACGCCGCGAACTGGGTGCGATCAATATCGGCGGCCCGGGATGGGTCGACGTGGACGGCACCCGGCACGCCGTCGGCACCGAGCAGGCCATCTATATCGGCCAGGGCGCCCGCTCTGTGACTTTCGGCAGCGCAGACCCCTCGCGGGCCGCCAAGTTCTACCTGAACTGCGCGCCGGCGCACGCCGCCTATCCGACCCGCGTCATCACGCTGGAGCAGGCCGTCTCCGACACATTGGGCGACGCCGCCAACAGCAACCGCCGCACGATCCACAAATTCATCGTCCCCGAAGTCCTGCCCACCTGCCAGCTCTCCATGGGGATGACCCGGCTCGAACCGGGCAATCTGTGGAACACCATGCCCTGCCATACGCACGAGCGCCGCATGGAGGTGTATTTCTACTTCAACCTGCCCGCCGATGCCGCCGTCTTTCACATGGTGGGCGAGCCGACCGAGACGCGCCACATCCTGGTCCACAACGAACAGGCCGTGATCACACCCAGCTGGTCCATCCATTCCGGCGTGGGCACCCACGCCTACACTTTCATCTGGGGCATGGTCGGCGAAAACCAGACCTACGCCGACATGGACCACATCGCGGTCACGGATCTGCGCTGATGCCGCGCCAAGGACACGCCATGAACGCAAGCCTATTCGATCTGAGCGGCAAGGTCGCGGTAGTCACCGGCTGCAACACCGGCCTGGGTGCGGCCATCGCCCGGGCGCTGGCGGGAGCCGGCTGCAACATCGCCGGCGTCAACCGCAGCGCGCCGGACCAGACCGCCGCGCAGGTGCGCGCCGCCGGGCGGCGCTACCTCGATCTGCGCGCCGACCTCTCGAGCACCGCGCCCATTGCCGGTATCGTGAACGACACCGTGCAGGCCTACGGGCGCATCGACATCCTGGTCAACAACGCCGGCATCATTCGCCGCAACGACGCCCTGGACTTCACCGAAGAGGACTGGGACGCGGTGCTGGACGTCAACCTCAAGAGCGTTTTTTTTCTCTCGCAGGCCGTGGCGCGCCAGTTCATCGCGCAGGACGGCCCGGGCAAGATCATCAACATCGCCTCGATGCTGTCGTTCCAGGGCGGCATCCGCGTGCCGTCCTACACCGCCGCAAAAAGCG
Organism: Bordetella sp.; assembly: GCA_027450125.1. Lineage (GTDB taxonomy): Bacteria > Pseudomonadota > Gammaproteobacteria > Burkholderiales > Burkholderiaceae_B > Bordetella. The sequence continues at coordinate 3,696 of DAIDKG010000004.1, forward strand.
GCGTGCTGGGCCTGACGCGCCTGCTCGCCAACGAATGGGCCGCGCGCGGCATCAATGTCAACGCCATTGCGCCGGGCTATATCGAGACGAACAATACCGCTGCGCTGCGCGGCGATGCGCAGCGCAGCCGGGACATCCTCGAGCGCATACCCGCGGGCCGGTGGGGCCAGCCGGACGATCTGGCCGGACCGGCGGTGTTCCTCGCCTCGGCCGCATCGGACTATATGCACGGCCATACCCTGGCCGTGGACGGCGGCTGGCTGGCACGCTGAACCTGCCCCTACAATGCGTTCCATGCGCACGCCCTCGAAAAAAACGGACCAGGCCCTGGCCGGCACCGATTCTGTCGCCTCGGTCGGCAAGACTTTCGCCATTCTGGATACGATAGGCCTATGCGGCCCGGTCGGCATCAGCGACCTGGCGCAGCGGCTGGACATGTCCAAGACCACGGTCCACCGGCTGCTGCAGACCTTGCGGGGGCTGGGCTACGTGGAACAGGAGAGCGACACCGAACGTTACCGCCTGACCATCCGCCTGTTCCAGCTCGGCGCCCAGGCGCTGGAAAATGTCGACCTGGTGCGCGAGGCGGACAAGGAGATGCGGCAGATCGCGCAGCAGACCCGCGAAACCGTGCACCTGGGCGCGTTCGACGAAGACAGCATCATCTACATCCACAAGATCGACGCAGACTACGGCCTGCGCATGCAGTCGCGCATAGGCCGACGCAACCCGCTCTACAGCACCGCGATCGGCAAAGTGCTGCTGGCCTGGCGCAGCCCCGAACAAGCGCGTGAGATCCTGGCTCGCGTCGAATTCAAGAAGCTGACCGCCAGAACGCTGACCTCGGCCGAGGCGGTGCTGAGCATCCTGCCCAGCGTGCGCAAGCAGGGCTACGGCGAGGACGACGAGGAGCAGGAAGAAGGCCTGCGCTGCCTGGCGGTGCCTATTTTCGACCGCCTGGGCTTCGTGGCCGCGGGACTGTCGATCTCGTTTCCGTCCATACGCTGCGGCGCGGACACCAAGACGCACTACATCGAAATGCTCAAGCGCGCCGGCGCCGCCACCTCTGCGCGGCTGGGCTACCGAGCCGAGTAGCGCCGACGCGCATACAATAGACGCTCTTCTACAAGACCGGCACGGCCGCCGACCAGGCGGCCCTATTCCACCGAAGCGAAATACTCATGGGATTCGAACAACTCGCCGCCCTGCGCGATCAGCTAGCGGCCGAGCGCGCCGCGCGCGAAGGCCACGGCAAGACTGCGCAGGAAAAGCCGGCCGCCAAGACCGGCAAGAACGACGCGGACAAGCCGAGGGACGCCAAACCGGCCCAGGTCCGCAAGGACGGCCGGCCCGAGGGCAAGCCGCGGCGCAACCCAGATGGCGGACACGCCAAGCCGCAAGGCCAGAAGCGGCCCGCGCCCCAAGCCAGGCCGCAGCAGCCGGAGCCGCCGCGCGACCCCCTGCTGGTCGCTATAGGCCGCCTGCAGCACGCGTTTCCCAAGGCCTTCCCCAAGAAGCCGGCCCCGCGCGTGGCGCTCAAGCTGGGCATCGTGGAAGACCTCTACGCCCATGCGGCCAAGCTGCGCCTGAGCGAAGAAGAGATCAAGGCCGCCATCGCCACCTGGTGCAGCGTGGGCCGCTACTGGGCCGCGCTGAGCAAGGACGCGGTGCGGGTCGACCTGAACGGCGAGCCCAGC
>DAIDKG010000005.1 GCA_027450125.1 Bordetella sp.
GCGGGCCATGCTGGCCGGCGCGGGCACGATCACCGACGCCATTTTCGAGGCCGGCTACAACGCCAACAGCCGCTTCTACGAGAAAGCCGGGCAGCGGCTGGGCATGCGCCCCAGCGACTACCGCGCCGGCGGCGCCAACACGGACATCCGTTTCGCGGTAGGCCAATGCAGCCTGGGCGCGATCCTGGTGGCCGGCACCCGGCGCGGCATCTGCGCCATCTCCCTGGGCGACGATCCAGAAGCTCTGGTGCGAAACTTGCAGGACCAGTTCCCCCGGGCGCGCCTGATCGGCGCCGACGCCGAGTTCGAGCAATGGGTCGCCCAGGTGGTGGGCATGGTGGAGACGCCGCGCCTGGGCCTGGCCCTGCCGCTGGACGTGCGCGGCACCGCCTTCCAGGAACGCGTCTGGCGCGCCCTGCTCGACGTTCCGCCCGGAACGACCACCACCTATTCCGAGATCGCGCAGCGCATCGGCATGCCCAAGTCGGTGCGGGCCGTGGCGGGCGCCTGCGCCGCCAACAGGCTGGCGGTGGCCATTCCCTGCCATCGCGTGGTGCGCAGCGACGGCGAGCTCGCAGGCTACCGCTGGGGCGTGGCGCGCAAGCAGGTGCTGATCGACAGGGAGGCTATGCAGGCCGCCGCCTGAGACGCGCGGCGCGGGCGGAGGGCCCGGACACGGCTTGCGCGGCGGCGATTCTCTGCTCGCAGCGGGTCTTGAGCGCGTCATACAGCCGGCGCACAGCGGGCGAGAACTGCTTGCGATGCGGACACACGAAGTAGAGCGGCGTCGGGTCGCAGGGGACGCGCGGCAACAACACCTCCAGCCGGCCGGCCCGCACGTCGTCGCACACGTCCAGCCATGATTTATAGGCGATGCCCTCGCCCGCCAGCGCCCAGCGGCGCACGACATCGCCGTCGTCGGAATGGAGCTTGCCGCGCACGGCCGCCACGCGCCGGCCGCTCTCCAGCGGGAAGCGCCATTTGTCGTAGATGCGGCCGTTCAACTGATAGAGCAGGCAGTCGTGAGCGGCCAGATCGTCCAGGGTTTCGGGCCTGCCGTGGCGCGCCAGGTACTCGGGCGCGGCCACCAGCGCGCGGCGCAGGTCAGGCACCAGCGGCAGCGCAACGTAACTGGCCTCGTCCACCCTGCCATAACGTATGGCCACATCCACCTGGTCGCGAAAGACGTCGGCCACCTGATCGGAAAACTGCAGGCGCAATGCCAGCGAGGGATGCTCGCGGCGAAATGCCGTCAGCCACGGCAGCAGCACGTTGCGGCCCAGATCCGACGGCGCCGAGACCTGCAGCAAGCCGCTGGGCTCGCCGTCTTCGCCGCGCAGGCGCTCCTGCCCCGCCTGCAGGGTGGACAGCACTTCCTCGGCATAGGGCAGATAGCGCCCGCCTTCGCTGGTCAGCCGCAGGCTGCGCGTGGAGCGGGCGAACAGGCGCACATCCAGCTCGCGCTCGAGCCTCAGGACCGCGGCGCTGACCTGGCCGGGGAGCAGGCCGGCCTCGCGCGCCGCATTGGAAAAACTGCCCAGCACCGCGGAGCGCACGAAAAGCGCAAGGTCGTCGACGCGGATCATTTTCACTTAATTTGTGAAAGTATTGACTCATTTTACCTATTTATGAGCAGGTTCGAAACGGGCAAAGTACGGTCCGAAGCACGCCATACCGCATCCGATCCCGCTCAGGAGAGACCCGCCATGAAAGCCATCGCCTACACCCGCAACGGCCTGCCCGCCGACGACCCCCAGTCGCTGCAGGAGCTGGACCTGCCCACTCCCGAGCCCGGTCCGCGCGACCTGCTGGTGACCGTGCGCGCCGTGTCGGTCAACCCGGTAGACACCAAGGTCCGCATGAACGCGCCGACCGATGCGCCGCACGTGCTGGGCTGGGATGCCGTGGGCACCGTCACCGCGATCGGCAGCGCGGTGACGCTGTTCAAGCCGGGCGACGACGTTTACTACGCCGGCACGCTGAACCGCCCGGGCAGCAATGCGCAGTTGCATCTGGTCGACGAGCGCATCGTGGGCGCCAAGCCCAGGACCTTGTCGGACGCCCAGGCGGCGGCGCTGCCGCTGACCACGATCACTGCCTGGGAACTGCTGTTCGACCGCCTGGGTGTGCCCGAGGGCGGCGGCGCCGGCCAGAGCCTGCTCATCGTCGGCGCGGGCGGCGGCGTGGGATCGATCCTGGTGCAACTGGCGCGCAAGCTCACCCGATTGACCGTGATCGGCACCGCCTCACGCGCCCAGACGCGCCAGTGGGCCCTGGACCTGGGAGCCCATCACGTCATCGACCACGGCAAGCCGCTGGCCGATGAACTGGCCCGCATCGGCCTGCCGCACGTCGACATGGTCGCCAGCCTGACCCACACCAGCGAACACTACGCCCAGATCGTCCAGGCGCTGGCGCCGCAAGGCAAGCTGGCCTTGATCGACGACCCGGCCACGCTGGACGCCGTGCCACTCAAGAGCAAGTCCATTTCCTTGCACTGGGAGCTGATGTTCACGCGCCCGCTCTTCGAAACGGCCGACATGGCGCGCCAGCACGAGCTGCTGGACCGCGTGTCCCGCCTGGTCGACGAGGGCGTGCTCGTGACGACCCAGAGCGATCACTACGGTAAGATCACTGCGGCAAATCTGCGCCGCGCGCACGCCATGCTCGAAAGCCACAGGGCGCGCGGCAAAATCGTTCTCGAAGGATTCTGACCATGCCCTATGTCCGCATCGAAATGCTCGAAGGCCGCAGCGACGAGCAAAAAGCCAGGCTCGCCCAGGCCATCACCAACGCCATGGTGGAACACGCCAGCGCCAAGCCCGACAGCGTCTTCGTCGTCATCGAAGACGTGAAGAAAAACAACTGGGCGATCGGCGGGACGCTGATGTCGCAGCGCAAATAGCTACTGGCCGCTCCAGCCCTCGATGATCGTCAGGCTGCCCTGCGCGGCTGCCTGGCGTATCGGGACCAGGGCCTGGTATTCATCGGATCCGTACCAGGCCCGCGCCTTTTCCACCGAGGGAAACTCGATTACCACCACGCGGTCGGTAGGCAGCGTGCCTTCGCACGGCGTCTTGGGGCCATTGCGCACGATGTAGCGCCCGCCATGCGCGGCGATCGTCGCCGGCACACCCTGCGCATAGGCCGCATAGCCTTGAGGGTCCTTTACATCGATCAATGCAAGCACATACGCTTTCATGGTTGTCTCCAGAAACGAAAAACCCAGAAAAAAACCCGGCGCGCAAGGCCGGGTTTTTTCATGGGCGCCGCACGCGCCTGTCGGTCAGAGCGCGGCCAGCGCGGCGTTGAGCGTCGCGCTGGGACGCATGGCCTTGCCGGCCAGCGCCGTGTCCGGACGATAGTAGCCGTCGATGTCGACCGGTTTGCCCTGCACCGCGCACAGTTCGGCGACGATCTTGGCCTCGTTGTCGGCCAGCGTCTTGGCCAGGGGCGCGAACCGGGCCTGCAGTTCCTTGTCCTCGGTCTGGGCGGCCAGCGCCTGGGCCCAGTACATGCCCAGGTAGAAATGGCTGCCGCGGTTGTCGATGCCGCCGACCTTGCGGGCCGGCGACTTGTCGTTGTCCAGGAACTTGCCGGTGGCTTCGTCCAAGGTCCTGGCCAGGACCTTGGCGCGGGCGTTGTCCGCGTACTGGCCCAGGTGCTCGAGCGAAGCGGCCAGGGCCATGAACTCGCCCAGCGAATCCCAGCGCAGGAAGTTCTCTTCGTTGAACTGCTGCACATGCTTGGGCGCGGAGCCGCCGGCGCCGGTTTCAAACAGGCCGCCGCCTGCCATCAGCGGCACGATGGACAGCATTTTGGCGCTGGTGCCCAGCTCCATGATCGGGAACAGATCGGTCAGGTAGTCGCGCAGCACGTTGCCGGTGACCGAGATGGTGTCCTGGCCCTTGCGGATGCGCTCGAGCGAGAACCGGGTGGCTTCGACGGGCGACATGATGCGAATGTCCAGGCCGCTGGTGTCATGGTCCTTCAGGTAGCGCTGCACCTTGGCGATGACGTTGGCGTCGTGGGCGCGGGCCGGATCGAGCCAGAACACGGCGGGCGTGTTCGACAGGCGCGAACGGGTGACGGCCAGCTTGACCCAATCCTGGATGGGAGCGTCCTTGGTCTGGCCCATGCGCCAGATGTCGCCGCTTTCCACGGCGTGCTCGAGCAGCACGGCGCCCGAGGCGTCGGTCACCTTGACGGTGCCGTCGGCGGGAATGATGAAAGTCTTGTCGTGCGAGCCGTATTCTTCGGCAGCCTGGGCCATCAGGCCCACGTTGGGCACCGTGCCCATGGTGACCGGATCGAAGGCGCCGTTCTTCTTGCAGTCGTCGATGACGGCCTGGTAGATGCCGGCGTAGCAGCGGTCGGGAATGCAGGCCTTGGCATCCTGCGCCTCACCCTGGGCGTTCCACATCTTGCCGCCTTCGCGGATCATGGCGGGCATGGAAGCGTCGACGATGACGTCGCTGGGCACGTGCAGGTTGGTTATGCCCTTGTCGGAGTTGACCATGGCCAGCGCTGGCTGCTTGCCGTACAGGGCCTGGATGTCGGCCTTGATCTCGGCCTGCCTGGCCTCGGGCAGCGCGGCCAGGCGGGCGTAGAGGTCGCCGATGCCGTTGTTGGGATCGAAGCCGATTTCGGCCAGCGCGGCGGCGTGCTTGGCCAGCACCTCTTCGTAGAAGACCGAGACGAAGTGGCCGAAGATCACCGGATCGGAGACCTTCATCATGGTGGCCTTCAGGTGCACCGAGAACAGCACGCCCTGGGCGCGGGCGTCGGCGACCTGCTCGGCGGCAAAGGCGCGCAGGGCCTTTTTGCTCATCACCGAGGCGTCGATCAGTTCGCCGGCCTTGACCTTGGTGGATTCCTTCAGGACCGTGGCCGAGCCGTCCTTGCCGTGCAGGGTGATCCTGACTGCGCCTTCGGCGGCGACCAGGGCCGACTTCTCGCTGCCGTAGAAGTCGCCGTCCGCCATGTGCGCCACGTGGGCCTTGGAGTCGGCCTTCCAGGCGCCCATCTTGTGGGGATGCTTGCGGGCGTAGTTCTTGACCGACAGGGGCGCGCGGCGGTCGGAGTTGCCTTCGCGCAGCACCGGGTTCACCGCGCTGCCCTTGATCTTGTCGTAGCGGGCCTTGACGTCCTTTTCGGCGTCGGTCGCGGGCTCGTCCGGATAGTCGGGCAGCTTGTAGCCCTTGCCCTGCAGTTCCTTGATCGCGGCCTTGAGCTGCGGGATGGAGGCGCTGATGTTGGGCAGCTTGATGATGTTGGCTTCGGGCCTGGTGGCGAGCTGGCCCAGGTAGGCCAGGTCGTCGGAAATGCGCTGCGCTTCGGTCAGCGACTCGGGGAACGTGGCGATGATGCGGCCGGACAGCGAGATGTCGCGGGTTTCGACGGCGATTCCGGCAGGGCCGGCAAATGCCTGCACGATGGGAAGCAGCGAGTACGTCGCGAGGGCGGGCGCTTCGTCGGTAAGGGTGTAGATGATCTTCGACGTGGTAGACATTCGGTCAGCCTTGGTTCGGGTCTTTATGGGTAGAAAGACAGAGCGGTCCGGCCGCCCGCGGGCACATGGCCCAAGGCGACCCGGCCCTTTGCTCGCGCAGGGGCCTGCGGGGTCTCAGAGTCTAGCACCGTCTCAGTTGCCCGGGGGCGGCGGCTGGGCGCCGCACAGGCGCTGGTAGCACTGGTAATAGCAGGCTGCGGCGGTGCGGCAATGCGCGGTCATGCGCTCGCGCACCAGGTCGGCGTTGCCAGAGAGGTAGGCTTCGTACAGGCCGCGCATGCCGTCCAGGATGATGCCGCGCACGGTCGGATCCTGCATGGTCATCAGGCGCACCGTCTGCACGTGGTCGATGAAGCGCGAGATCATGTCGGCCATGGCCCGGTTGGGCACGCTGTCGATCCAGGCAGCCCGGTAATCGGCGTTCAGGCGCATGAAGGCCTCCCAATCGCCGCGCGCCGACGCCTGCTCGGCCGCGTCCAGCGCGCGCTTCATCCGCGCCAGGAAGGCCGGGCCGGCGTTGGCCGTGGCCAGGGCCGCGGCATGCGGTTCGAGCAGGATGCGGATCTCGAAGATGTCGTTGATCTGCTGCAGCGAATGGCGCCGCAGGATGAAGCCGCGCGCCGTGCCCTCCAGCACGCCCTCGCTCTTGAGCTGCATCAGCGCCTCGCGCACCGGCATGCGCGAAACGTGCAGTTCGCGCGCGATGTCGTGGTCGACCAGGCGGTCGTCCGTGCCGACCAGCCCCATCTGGATGCGCTCGCGCAGCATCAGGTAGACGCGTTCGCGCAAGTTGGGCTTTTTGCCGGGATTGGCGGGGGACGGCATGGGACTCCTTGTGTACGGTTCGGCGGCGCGGCGCCGGCCCCCAGACTACTGACCCGGAAAGAGGTGGTTAATCAGGGTTTTCCATTAAACAATATATTCTTCTTGATAAAAATAAATGATTGTTTTTAAATAAATTAAATCACTTTAAACCTAAACTAATTGCTGAATTTACACCAGCAGTATATGGTTTGAGGCGCCACCGATTCCCGTTCCGATCCTGTGTCTGGAGGTGTACATGAGTACCCGTTCGCTGTCCGCGCTTGCCCGCCGAGCGCTCGCTTGCTGCCTGGTGACCCTGGGTTGCGCGGCAGTCGCGCCGCTCGCCAGTGCCGCCAATGGCGAGCTCACCATTGCCTACCCGGTCGACTTGCCCAGCTGGGACCCGACCGCAGGCACCTGGCCCGCCGTCCAGTCGATCTACAAGGCCGTCTTCGATTCGCCGCTGATGATCAACGACAAGCTCGAGGTCGCCCCGCGCCTGATCCAGTCGTGGAAGTGGCTGGACGACAAGAACACCCGCCTGGACATCGTTCTGCGCAGCGGCGTCACCTTCCAGGACGGCAGCAAGCTCACCACCGAAGACTTCAAGTACACCTTCTTAGATCGGCCCAAGACCGACAAGAAGCTGGTGATCAACAGCACCTTCACCAACAAGCTGTCCGACATCGAGATCAAGTCGCCCACCGAAGCGGTGATGGACTTCAAGAACCCCACGCCCACGGCGCCGGACTGGCTGGCCTTCATGACGGCTTACATCCTGCCCAAGGCCTATATCGAGAAGGTCGGCACCGACGGGTTCCTGGCGCACCCGATCGGCGCCGGTCCCTACAAGCTGGTGAGCTACGAGCGCGGCTCGCGCGCGGTGCTCGAGGCCTATGGCGGCTACTGGGGTCCCAAGCCCGCCATCAAGCGCGTGGTCTTCAATTTCGTGCCCGACACCTCGGCGCGCGTGGCCATGCTGGAATCGGGCCGCGCCGACGTGGCCGTGCAGATCCCGGTACGCGACGCCGAGCGACTCAAGCACGACAGCAAGCTCGTGTCCAAGGTCTATCCCTACACCCAGATCTTCATCGTGCAGATGCCCAGCTACGTGACCGCGCTGCAGAACGTGCACGTGCGCCGCGCCATGCAGATGGCCATCAACAAGCAGGCCCTGTCGCGCGCCTTCTTCGCCAACACGGCCAAGCCGATCTCGGTGCTGGCCCTGCCCGGCACGCCGGCCTACGTCACCGACGCCGACGTCAAGTACGACCCGAAGGCCGCCATGGCCGAACTGGCCAAGGCCGGCTACAGCCCCAGCAAGCCGCTGGAGATCCCCTTCATGTCGGCCAACGGCTCGACGCCGGGCGACTACGACATGGCGCGCGCCATCGTGCAGATGTGGGCGCAGATCGGCATCAAGGCCGATCTTCAGGAAGTGACCCTGGCCAAGTACATGGAACTGAGCCATTCGTCCAAGCTGCCCGGCCCCATGCTCTATAGCTGGGACAACGCCACGGCCGATCCGGAGATCTTCGCCGGCTACATCCTGAACCCCGACCTGCCGTTCTCGGCCTGGAAACAGCCCGAGCTGGCCGACACGTTCAAGCAGCTCTCGTCCCTGCCCCAGGCCAAGCGCATCGCCGGCTACCAGGCAATCGAGAAGAAAGCCACCGACGACGCCTGGTGCATCCCGCTGATCCAGAGCGTGACGACCATCGCCTACAAGAAGACGCTGGACGTGAAAACCTATCCGACCGGCTACATCATGCCGCAAGAGTACAGCTGGAAAAAGTAAGCCATGCTTGCCGTCCTAGCCCGCCAGGTGCTCGCGCGCGTACTCATCGCAATACCGATGATCTTCGCGCTGTCGATCGTGGTCTTCGTGGTGCTGCGGATGCTGCCGGCCGATCCGCTGGCCATGATGCTGCCGCCCACGGCCACGCCGGCCGAAGTCGCCGCGCTGCGCTCGGCCCTGGGACTGGACCGGTCCCTGCCGGTACAGTACGGCATCTGGCTGGTCCACGCCGTGCACGGCGACCTGGGACGCTCCATCACCTCGGGCGAGACGGTGACACACCTGATCGCCACCAACCTGCCGGCCACGATCGAGCTGTCGGTCGTGGCCCTGGCGTTCTAGCTGGTCATCAGCATTCCCGGAGGCCTGCTGCTCTACGCGCTGCACAGGCGGCGCGGCGAGCTGCTGGCCGACGGTTTCGTGGTGCTGCTGATCTCGGTGCCCTCCTTTCTGTGGGGCATTTTCCTGATGCTGCTGCTGGGCGTCATGTGGCCGGTGCTGCCCTTCTCGGACCGCTTCGGCGCCGACATCGCGCCGCCCAGGGTAACGGGCTTCGCCTTGATCGACTTCCTGCTGCGGGGCGATCTGCACGCCTGGGGCAACGCCTTCGAGCACCTGGTGCTGCCGGCGCTGTCGCTGGCGCTGGGCTTTGCCCCGCTCATCATCCGCGTGCTGCGCGCCAGCCTGCTCGAGGCGTCCGGCGAGCAGTACGCCATGGTGGCGCGGCTGCGCGGGCAGTCCGATACGCGCATCGTGCTGCGGCACATGCTCAAGAACGCGGCGCTGCCCACGCTCACGCTCATCGGCGTGCAGTTCGGCTTCCTATTTGGCGGCACGCTGCTCATCGAGATGATCTTTTCCTTTCCCGGCCTGGGCAACCTGATGGTGCAGGCCGTGCGCAACCACGACCTGCCGCTGATCCAGGGCATCGCCCTGGTGTTCTGCGTCATCATCCTGGTCATCAATACCTGCGTCGACTGCCTGTACGCGGTGGTCAATCCGCGCCTGAGGGACGCCTGATGTCTACCCTGGCAATGCAAGCAAACGGCCGCTGGCGCCAGACTGTGCGCGCGCTGCTGCGATCGCCCAAGACCCTGGCCGGCGGCGCCATCGTGCTGGCGCTGGTGCTGGTAGCGATCTTCGCCCCCTGGATCGCACCCAACAATCCGCTGTCGCAGGACCTGCTTTCGCCTCTGCTGCCGCCGGCCTGGATGGCCGATGGCATGGCAAAGTACCCGCTGGGAACCGACAGCCTGGGCCGCTGCGTCCTGTCGCGCCTGATCTACGGTTCGCGCGTGGCGCTATGGGTGGGCCTGTGCTCGGCCGTGGGCACCATGCTGCTCGGTTGCGCGCTGGCCTTGCTGGCCTCGTATTTCGGCGGCAAGGTCGACCGCGCCATCGGCTATCTGGTCGACCTGTGGATGTCGTTCCCCCCGGTGGTGCTGTCCTTGATCCTCATGGTGGGCCTGGGTCCCGGCGTGGGCAACGTGATCCTGTCGGTGATCGTGGTCGACTGGACGCGCTTTTGCCGCGTAGTGCGCGCCGAGGCGCTGGTGATCCGGCGCCGCGACTACGTGATTGCGGCCCGGCTGATGGGCTTCTCGCACCTTCGCATCATGCTGCGCGAGATGCTGCCCGGTCTGGTGCCGCTCATCATCACGCTCTTCAGCCTGGAGATGGGCGTGGCCATCGTGGTCGAGGCCATTCTCAGCTTCGTCGGCCTGTCGGTACCGGCCAACACCGTGGCCTGGGGCGTGATGATCGCCGACGCGCGCGGCGTCATGCAGGAAGACATCTGGAACCTGATCCCGCCGGTGCTGGGCATCGTGGTCACAGTGCTGGGCTTCAACCTGCTGTCCGACGGCCTGCGCCAGGCCTTGGACCCGCGCGCCAACAGCTCCCGGGTGTAAACCATGGCTGCCGTCGAATTTCATGAACTGACCCTGTCGCTCGACGTGGCGGGCAAGCGCGCCGACGTGCTGCGCGACATAGCGCTGAGCGTCGAGCCGGGCGCCATGCTGGGCCTGGTGGGCGAATCGGGCGCGGGCAAGAGCATGATCGGGCGCGTGATCGCCGGCGAGATCCCGCCCGGCTTCGCCGTCACCCAAGGCGCCGTGCGTTTCGAAGACCTGGACCTGCTGGCCCTGCCGCGCAAGCGGCATCGCGCCCTGCTGGGCCGCCGCATCGCCTTCATTCCGCAAGAACCGCTGTCGGGCCTGAACCCGGTGCTCACCGTGCGCCAGCAGCTGTTCGAGCACCTGGCGCACGTGGGCGCGCCCAAGGCGCAGTGGCGCAAGATGGCGCTGGACCGCCTGGCCGAGGTGGGCCTGCCCAACGGCGAAGCCATCCTGGCGCGCTACCCGCATCAATTATCGGGCGGGCAGTGCCAGCGCATTCTCATCGCCATGGCCTTCTGCGGCGAACCCGCACTGATCGTGGCCGACGAGCCCACCACCGCGCTGGACGTGATGACGCAGGCGCAGATCATGCGGGTGCTGCGCGAACAGCAGCGGCGCCACGGTACGGCCGTCGTCCTGATCACGCACGACCTGCGCCTGGCCGCGCACGTGTGCGACAACGTGGCCGTGCTGTACGCCGGCGAAGTCGTCGAATACGGCTCGGCCGCACAGGTGCTGGACGCGCCGGTTCATCCCTACACGCTCAGCCTGAAGAACGCGGCGCCGGCGCTGCAGGGCGAACGCGTGGCCCTGCCGTCGCTACCGGACTTCATGCCGGCCGTGGGCGACTTCCCCGGCATCCAGGGCTGCCGCTACTACTCGCGCTGCACGGTGCGCAAGCCCGAATGCGAGCACCGGCCGCCGGCCCTTCTGCCGCGCGACCAAGGCCGCCGGGCCCGCTGCCTTGAAATCATCCCCGCGCCCGACAGCGGGGCGGCCCAGGCTGCGCCCGCCCTGCCGGCCGGAGATCCCCAGGCCAGGCCGCTGATCGAATTGCGCAACG
>DAIDKG010000006.1 GCA_027450125.1 Bordetella sp.
TCCAGCGTGACCAGGGCGTCGTGGCGAGCGGCCAGGTCGAGCACCAGCTCGGTGTCGACGGGTTTGACAAAGCGCATGTCGGCCACGGTGGCGTCCAGATTGTGCGCAGCGCTCATGGCGGACGGCACCAGCGTGCCGAACCCCAGGATGGCTATGCGCCTGCCCTCGCGGCGCACCACGCCGCGACCAAGCGGCACGACCTCGAGGCCGGCGGACACCGGCGCCCCCGAGCCCGCGCCGCGCGGGTAGCGCACCGACGCCGGGCCGGGATGTCGGTAGCACGTGGAAAGCAGCAAACGCGCCTCGTTCTCGTCCGAAGGCGTGGCCACCACCATATTGGGAATGCAGCGCAAGAAGGCTATGTCGTAATTGCCGGCGTGCGTGGCGCCGTCCGCCCCCACGAGACCCGCGCGGTCCAGCGCGAAGGTCACGTCCAGGTTCTGCAGGGCCACATCGTGAATGAATTGGTCGTAGCCGCGCTGCAGAAAAGTCGAGTAGATCGCGACTACCGGCTTCTGGCCTTCGCAGGCCAGGCCGGCGGCGAAAGTGACGGCATGCTGCTCGGCGATGCCTACATCGAAATAGCGCTTGGGAAAGCGCTGTTCGAATTCGACCAGGCCGCTGCCTTCGCGCATGGCGGGTGTGATGCCGTACAGGCGCTCGTCGGCCTCCCCCATATCGCACAGCCATCGACCGAAGACCTGGGTGAAAGACTGCTTGGCCGGAGCCTTGGACTTCTGGATGCCCACGCTGGGATCGAATTTGCCGGGACCGTGATAGAGCACCGGATCGGCTTCGGCCAGCTTGTAGCCCTGCCCTTTCTTGGTCACCACGTGCAAGAACTGCAGGCCTTGCAGTTCCTTGAGGTTTTGCAAGGTAGGAACGAGCGCGTCCAGATCGTGGCCGTCGATGGGGCCGACGTAGTTGAAGCCGAATTCCTCGAACAGCGTGGCGGGCGTGACCATGCCCTTGGCATGTTCTTCGAGGCGGCGCGCCAGCTCCAGCACCGGCGGCACGTGCGACAGCATGGCCTTGCCCACGTTGCGCGCGGCCGCATAGAAGCGGCCTGACATGAGCCGCGCCAGATAGCGGTTGAGCGCACCCACCGGCGGCGAGATCGACATGTCGTTGTCGTTCAGGATGACCAGCAGGTTCACGTCGGGCGTGACGCCGGCGTTGTTCATGGCTTCGAAGACCATGCCGGCCGTCATGGCGCCGTCGCCGATCACGGCGATGTGCTGGCGCAGCACGCCGGCGTTGCGCGACGCCACGGCCATGCCCAGCGCAGCCGAGATCGACGTCGACGAATGCGCGGTGCCGAAGGCGTCGTATTCGGACTCGCTGCGCTTGGGAAAGCCCGAAATGCCGCCCTGCTGGCGCAGCCCGGCCATGGCGGCGCGGCGTCCGGTGAGGATTTTGTGCGGATAGGACTGATGGCCCACGTCCCACACGATGCGGTCGTGCGGCGTGTCGAACACATAATGCAGGGCCAGCGTAAGTTCGACGGTGCCCAGATTAGACGAAAGATGTCCGCCTGTGCGCGAGACCGAATTCAGCACGAACTCGCGCAGTTCGGTGGCCACGTGGCGCAGGTCGCGGCGATCCAGGCGGCGCAGATCGGCAGGCGCGTTGATGCGATCCAGAAATTCAGTGCTCATGCTGCGTTCAACGATCTCGAAAAACGATGAAATCGGCCAGCTGTGCCAGGCGCTGCGCGCCCTCGCCCAGCGGCACGATGGCTTCATGCGCCGCCTCGCCCAATTGACGGGCATACGCGCGGGCCTCGTCCAGGCCCATCAGCGACACGTAGGTCGGCTTGTTGTCGGCGGCATCCTTGCCCGGGGTCTTGCCCAGGCTGGCCGTGTCGGCAGTCACATCGAGAATATCGTCGACCACCTGGAAGGCCAGGCCGATGGACCGCCCGTAGGCGTCCAGCGCCTGACGCGTTCCGGAGCTGGCGCCGGCCACGATGCCGCCCAGCGTGACGCTGGCGGCCAGCATCGCGCCGGTCTTCATGCTGTGCATGGTCTGCAATTGGTCGCGCGTGAGGCTGCGTCCCACACTGTCCAGGTCTATGGCCTGTCCGCCCGCCATGCCCAGGCTGCCGGCGGCATGCGCCAGGATGGTGACCGCCTGTGCTGCCAGGGCCGGCGCCGTGGGCATGCCGGCAAGCAATTCGAAGGCCAGCGGCTGCATGGCATCGCCCGCAAGCATGGCGGTCGCTTCGTCGTACTGCACGTGCACCGTGGGGCGGCCCCGACGCAGCGTGTCGTCGTCCATGCAGGGCAGATCGTCATGCACCAGCGAATAGGCGTGAATCAGCTCGATGGCGACCGCGGCGCGATCCAGCGACGCCTCGGTGGCCGGCGTGCCGTTGCAGGACGCCTGTCCTGCAGCGTAAACCAGTGCCGCACGCACCCGCTTGCCGCCGCCCAGCACTGCATAGCGCATGGCTTCGTGCAGTCGCTGCGGCGCCTGGCCCGCGCCGGGCAGCAGGCCGTCGAGTACGCGTTCGATATGCGCGGCACGCTCGCGCAGCCAGTCCGGAAACGGCGGGCCGGCCTTGGATGCAGTCAAGGCGGTCACTCCTTATTCATCCCCCAAAGCGGACGGATCGAGCGGCCGCAGCAGGTCGCCCTCCAGCACTTTGACCTGCTGCTCGGCCTGGGCGAGCTTTTCCTGGCAGACGCGCGTGAGCTCGACGCCCCGGCGGTAGGCCACAAGCGATTGTTCCAGCGGCATGGAGCCGCTTTCCATGGCGGCCACCAAGGCCTCGAGCTCGGCCAGAGCCGTTTCGAAATCTTGCGGCAAGGGGC
This sequence comes from Bordetella sp., assembly GCA_027450125.1. Taxonomy (GTDB): domain Bacteria; phylum Pseudomonadota; class Gammaproteobacteria; order Burkholderiales; family Burkholderiaceae_B; genus Bordetella. The sequence continues at coordinate 2,817 of DAIDKG010000006.1, forward strand.
CGGGCTGGGCGGCTGCGTCGGCTTGCTTCGAGGCCAAGCGGATCTCCGATCAAATGGCGGGGCGGGAAACTTTGAATTGTAAGGGAAAGAGGGAAAAAGCCCCGACCCGCCGGCGGGACCCTGCCTGTCCTAGGGGAAACCCAAGGCGGACGGGAAGGAGCCGGCATCTGTCGATGATCTGAGGTAAACTTGCGCCCCTTACCGCCGGAAGCGCGTGCGCCGTGTCCCGTTCCGGCTTTTTTGGTCTTTAGCGGAGCAAACCCTCATGACCGACATTGGTCGGATGGCACACGTAGTGCCTGCTCGCAGTACGCTTGCCGTCGACGCCTATTTCGACGAAGCGCTTTTCGCCCGCGAGCAAGAACGTATTTTCAAGCAGTCTTCCCTGTATGTCGGCCACGAAAAGCTCGTGCCCGAAATCGGCGATTGGCGCGCCCTCGTCCAGGAAAGCAACGGCCGCGCGCTGGTGCGCAACGCGGCAGGCCCGGGCGGCGTGGAGTTGATCTCCAATGTGTGCCGCCACCGTCAGGCGCTGATGCTGGGCGGCGCCACCGGCGATGTGGCAGGCAACGTCAACACGCACGGCAATCTGTCGGGCACTGGCGGCAACATCGTCTGCCCGCTGCATCGCTGGACTTACAACAAGCGCGGCGAGCTCCTGGGCGCGCCGCAGTTCGGCTCGACGCCCTGCCTGAATCTCGAGCGTTTTCGGCTGCGCGACTGCCATGGCCTGCTCTTCGAGGGTCCGCGCGATCCGGCTGCGGACATGGCTTCGCTCTTCGCCCGGCCCGAGTTCGACTTCGGCGACTACGTGCTGGATCATGTCGAAGTCCACCAGTGCAACTACAACTGGAAGACTTTCATCGAGGTCTACCTCGAGGACTATCATGTCGGCCCGTTCCATCCGGGCCTGGGACGCTTTGTCACGTGCGACGATCTGAGCTGGGAGTTCGGCGACTGGTTCAGCGCCCAGCGCGTGGGGGTGCACAAGCAGCTGGAGCAGCCCGGCTCCGAGGTCTACCGCATCTGGCACGACAAGGTGCTGGAGTTCCGCAACGGCCAGGCGCCGGATTTCGGCGCGGTTTGGGTGACGTATTTTCCCACGCACATGATCGAGCTTTATCCGCATGTGCTCGTGCTCTCGACGCTCTACCCGAAGAGTCCGCAGGAGACGGTCAACGTGGTGGAGTTCTACTACCCCGAGGAAATCGTCGCCTTCGAGCGCGAGTTCGTCCAGGCGCAACGCGCGGCGTACATGGAGACGGCAGTCGAGGACGACGAGATTGCCGAACGCATGGATGCCGGACGCCGGGCCTTGATGGAACGCGGAGTCAACGAATCCGGGCCGTACCAATCCCCCATGGAGGACGGCATGCAGCATTTCCATGAGTGGTATCGGACAATGATGGACGCTCCCGGGGCTTGATTGGGCCCCTGGGTTGCGATGGTTCTGCAGCCATGCATGTTCTACGGCCACTCTGCGAGTGGCCGTTTTGCTGCTTCAGCCCCTGGCGACGGGGCGTGCAGGATCGGCGCACCATTCGCTCCACGACCCCGGATACAGGCGCGAGCCTGCCAGGCCTGCGATCTCCATGGCCAGCAGATTATGGCTGGCGGTGATGCCGGAACCGCACTGGTGCACGACTTCCTGCGGCGTGCGGCCGCCGAGCAAGGCCTCGAATTCGGCGCGCAACTGCTCGGGCGACTTGAAGCGGCCGTCGGCATCGAGATTCTGGACATTGGGCCGATTGAGCGCGCCGGGAATATGGCCGGCCACCGGATCCATGGGTTCGACCTCGCCGCGGAAGCGATTGGCTGCACGGGCGTCGACGACGACAAAGGCCTGCCTGTCGATGTTGGCCAGCACGCCGGCGGCGTCGACGCTGCCTGCCAGGCAGGCAGCGGGCCGGATACCGGGTAGCGGTGCCAGGGACTGCGCCGGCCCCGTTTGCACCGCCTGGCCGTCAGATGCCCAGGCCGGCCAGCCGCCATCGAGGACGG
>DAIDKG010000007.1 GCA_027450125.1 Bordetella sp.
GACACCGACCCCAAGGTCTTTACCCGCATTCACTTCGCCTTCACCGTCACCGGCCGCAATCTGCCGCGCGCGGCCGTCGAGCGCGCCGTGCAGCTTTCCCACGAAAAGTACTGCTCGGCCTCGGCCATGCTGGAAAAGACCGCCGAACTGACCTTCAGCGTCGAAATCGTCCAAACCCCTTGAGCGTGCGCCGATGAAACAGTACCTGGACCTCGTGCGCACCATCATCGACCAGGGCAGCTGGCAGGAAAACCGCACCGGCGTGCGCACCCTGTCGCTGCCGGGCGCCGCGCTGCGCTTTGACCTGCAGCAGGGTTTTCCGGCCGTCACCACCAAGAAACTGGCGTTTAAATCGGCCATCGGCGAACTGGTGGGCTTTTTGCGCGCGTCCCGCAGTGCCGCCGAATTCCGCGCGCTGGGCTGCAAGGTCTGGGACCAGAACGCCAACGAAAACGCGCAGTGGCTGGCCAATCCCTACCGCGAAGGCCCCGACGACCTGGGCCCGGTCTACGGCGTGCAATGGCGCCAGTGGCCGGCCTACAAATCGCTGCCCGCGGCGCGCCCCGGGCAGATCGCCGATGCGCTGTCGCGCGGCTATGCCAAGGTCGCCGACATCGAGGAAAACGGCCAGGCGCACGTACTGCTGTACAAGGCCGTCGACCAGTTGCGCCAGTGCCTGGACACCATCATCGAACGCCCGGGCGACCGGCGCATCCTGTTCCACGGCTGGAACTGGGCGCAGCTGGAGGAAATGGCGCTGCCGCCCTGCCACCTGCTCTATCAGTTCCTGCCCAACGCCGGCACGCGCGAGATCTCGCTGTGCCTGTACATCCGCAGCAACGACGTGGGCCTGGGCACGCCCTTCAACCTCGCCGAAGGCGCGGCCCTGCTGCACCTGGTCGGCCGGCTCACCGGCTACACGCCGCGCTGGTTCTCGTACTTCATCGGCGACGCGCACATCTACGAAAACCATTTGCCGATGCTGCGCGAACAGCTCTCGCGCGAGCCGTATGCCGCGCCGCGCCTGCTGTTGTCGGACCGCATTCCCGACTATGCCGCCACAGGCAAGTACGAACCCGAATGGCTGGAACGCGTGGAGCCCTCCGACTTCGTCCTGGCTGGCTACCAGCATCACGCGCCGCTGACCGCTCCCATGGCGGTCTGACGCGAGCGCTGTGTTCCTCTACGCGGCAACGCGCCCGACAACTTTGCCGCACCCGGCGCTGCGCTACCCGCGCAGCGCCTGCGCATGGCGCGCGACATGCTCGCCGATTAAGCTGGCAATGAAGTAGTAGCTGTGGTCGTAGCCGGGACGAAGCTTGAGTTCCATGGGATGCCCGACCGCGTCGCAGGCGGCCTGCAAACGCTGCGGCTGCAACTGGCTTTCCAGGAATTCGTCGCCCGCCCCCTGATCCACCCATAGCGGCAGCCGCTCGCTTGCGTGCCTGACCAGTTCGGCCGCGTCGTACTGTTCCCAGGCCTTGCGATCGCCGCCGAGATAGGCCGTGAACGCCTTTTCGCCCCAGGGCACCAGGCTCGGCGCGACGATGGGCGCGAACGCCGAGACGCTGCGATAACGCCCCGGGTTGCGCAGCGCGATCACCAGCGCACCATGGCCGCCCATCGAATGCCCGCTGATCGCGCGCCTGTCGGTCGCGGGAAACTGTGCCTCGATCAATGCGGGCAGTTCGTCCACCACATAGTCGTACATGCGGTAATGCGCTGCCCACGGCTGCTGCGTGGCGTTGAGATAAAAGCCGGCTCCCTGCCCCAGGTCATAGGCCGCGTCGTCGGCCACCTGGGCGCCGCGCGGACTGGTGTCGGGCGCGACCACGATGAGCCCGTGGCGGGCCGCATGCTCCTGGGCGCCGGCCTTGGTGATGAAGTTCTGCTCGGTGCAGGTCAGGCCCGACAGCCAGTACAGCACGGGGCAGGCCTGCCCGCGCAGGGCCGCCTCGGGCAGGTAGAGCCCGAAGCGCATCTCGCAGCCCAAGGTCGAGGACGCATGCTTCCAGACCTGCTGCGATCCGCCGTAGCTGGCGTGCTGCTCGATGCGTTCCATAGCGTCAGGCCTCATTCAATAGCGCACGACCGTGCGGATCGACTTGCCTTCGTGCATCAGGTCGAAGGCCTCGTTGATCTCGTCCAGATGGCGCGTATGCGTGACGAAGGGCGCCAGCTCGATCTTGCCCTGCATGGCGTCCTCGACCATGCCCGGCAACTGCGAGCGGCCCTTCACGCCGCCGAAGGCCGTACCCCGCCAGCTGCGGCCGGTCACCAGCTGGAAAGGCCGCGTGGAGATCTCTTGCCCGGCGCCGGCCACGCCAATGATGATGGACTGCCCCCAGCCGCGATGCGCGCACTCGAGCGCGGCGCGCATGACGTTGACGTTGCCGATGCATTCGAACGAGTGATCCACGCCCCAGCCCGTCATCTCGACGATGACCTGCTGGATGGGCTTGTCGAAGTCCTTGGGATTGACGCAGTCGGTGGCGCCGAAGGTTCTGGCCAGCTCGAACTTGCCCGGATTGGTATCGATGGCGATGATGCGCCCCGCCTTAGCCTGGCGCGCGCCCTGGATCACCGCCAGGCCTATGCCGCCCAGGCCGAACACCGCCACGCTGTCGCCAGGCTGCACTTTGGCGGTGTTGTGCACCGCCCCGATGCCGGTCGTCACGCCGCAACCCAGCAGGCAGACGTGCTCGGGGTTGGCGTCGGGATGGATCCTGGCCAGCGACACCTCGGCCACCACCGTGTATTCGCTGAAGGTCGAGCAGCCCATGTAGTGATAGATCGGCTTGCCCTGATAGGAAAAGCGCGACGTGCCGTCCGGCATCACGCCCTTGCCCTGCGTGGCGCGCACGGCCACGCACAGATTGGTCTTGCCCGACTTGCAGAACAGGCACTCGCCGCACTCGGCGGTATAGAGCGGGATGACGTGATCGCCCGGCTTGACGCTGGTCACGCCCTCGCCGACCTCGACGACGATGCCGGCGCCCTCGTGGCCCAGCACCACGGGGAACAACCCCTCGGGATCGTCGCCCGACAAGGTGAACGCATCGGTATGGCAAACGCCGGTATGCGTGATCCTGACCAGCACTTCGCCCTTGCGGGGCGGCGCAACGTCGATCTCGACGATTTCCAGAGGCTTGCCCGGTGCGAAGGC
>DAIDKG010000008.1 GCA_027450125.1 Bordetella sp.
GCTGGGCTCCCGCCCGCGGAAAGCCTGAAAGGATTCTGCCGCCGGCCGGGCTCCGCCAACCGCCAGGATCTCCCTGCGAAAGCGCTGTCCGGTTTGCGCATCCAGGGGGCCCTGGCCGGACGCCTGGGCGGCTTCCTCGAAGGCGGCATAGGCATCGGCCGACAGCACTTCGGCCCATTTATAGCTGTAGTAGCCTGCGCCGTAGCCGCCCGCGAACAGATGCGAGAAGTTGTGCGGCATGCGGTGCCAGGCGGGCGGAAAGAGCACGGCCACTTCCTTGCGCACCTCTTGCAGCAGGTCCAGCACCTGGGGAGTGGTCGGCGCCCGGTCGCGGGCGTGCATGAGCATGTCGAAGAGCGCGAATTCCACCTGCCGCACGGTCTGCATGCCGCTCTGGAAATTGCGCGCGGCCAGCAGCTTGTCATACAGCGCGCGTGGCAGTGCGCGGCCGTCTTCCACGTGGGCCGACAGTTTCTGCAGCACCGGCCACTCCCAGCAGAAATTCTCCATGAACTGCGAGGGCAGCTCGATGGCATCCCATTCGACGCTGGCGAAAGCCGCCGCGCCCGGCTCGTCCACTTCGCTGAGCAGGGCATGCAGGGCATGGCCGGTTTCGTGAAAGAGCGTGATGACGTCGTCGTGGGTCAGCAGGGCCGGCTTGCCGGCGGCAGGCCGGGCGTAATTGCAATTGAGATACGCAACCGGCGTCTGCAGCCGGCCGCCGACCTTGCGGCGATTGCGCTCGCCGTCGACCCAGGCGCCACCCTGCTTTCCGGCGCGCGCGTACAAGTCCAGATACAAATGCCCCACCAGATCGCCGGACGGATTCTCGACCCGCACGCCGCGCACATCGGGATGCCAGGCTGATACCCCGGTTTCGCGCAGCCGTACGCCGAACAGCGATTCGATCACGTCGAACAGGCCCGCCAGCACGCGCGGCTCGGTGAAATACTGCTTGAGTTCGTCCTCGGAATAGGCGTAGCGCGATTCGCGCAGCCGTTCGGAGGCGTAGGGGATGTCCCAGGGTTGCAGATCGTCCATGCCCAGTTCCCGGGCAGCGTAGTCGCGCAGCTGAGCCAGGTCGCGCTCGGCATACGGCCTGGCGCGGCGCGCCAGGTCGCGCAGAAACCCGATCACTTCCTCGGATGACCGCGCCATGCGGGTCTGCAGCCGCAGCTCGGCGAAGTCGCGGTAGTCCAGCAGCCGGGCTTCCTCGCTGCGCAGGGCCAGCAACTCCTCGATGAGCGCAGAATTGTCGTATTGCGGGTCGCCCTGTTCGGACGCGATGGTGCCGTAGGCCCGGTACATCGTTTCGCGCAATGCCCGGTCGCGCGCGTACTGCATCACCGGGATATAGCAGGGCATCTTCAGCGTGAGCATGTAGCCGGGCTTGCCCTGGGCCTGGGCCGCCTCGCGGGCGGCGGCAAGCACGTCGGCAGGCAGGCCATCGAGACGGTCCGCACCGTCCACGAGCAGCGACCATGCGTCGACCGCATCCAGTGTGTTCTCGGAGAATTTCTGCGAAACCTGCGCCTCGCGGTCGGAGATCTCGGCATAGCGTTCGCGATCGGCGCCCTGCAGCTCAACGCCGCTCAGCCGGAAGTCGCGCAAGGCCAGCTCGACCACGCGGCGGCGCACCGCCGGCCAGCCGGCATAGCCGGGCGCGTCGTGCAGACGGCGGTATTGGCGGTACAGGCCTTCGTGCAGCCCCACCCAGGTGGAGAACTCGGTGATCTTGGGCAGCGCGGCGTTGTAGGCCTCGCGCAGTTCGGGCGTATTGACCACGGCATTGAGGTGGCCTGCCACCGACCAGGCGCGCCACAGGCGTTCCGAGGCGCTGTCCAGCGGTTCGACCACGGCCTCCCAGCTCGCAGGCAGCGCGGGGTCGGCCGCGTGATCCACCGCCTTGCGGGCCAGTTCCAGCAACTCGTCCACGGCAGGGGCGATGTGCTCAGGGCGGACGGCGGCATAGTCGACCAGGTCGGCTACGGGGGCGAGCAGGGGATTGGAAGCAGTCATGATCGTCAAGGCAGGCTAGGGCGGCGAGGCCGCGTGATCGAGGCGTGATTATCGGCCATCCGGGTACCCCTTTATATGGGGGCTGGCTGCGCTTGCGTCAAGGTGCCCGGCGATCCCCGGCTCACTGGACGCCCGCCAGCCATGCGGTTAGGCCGCGGCGCGTTCGGCGGCCTCGACCGTATTGACCAGCAGCATGGCGATGGTCATGGGGCCCACGGCGCCCGGCACCGGTGTGATCGATCCGGCCACCTGGGCTGCCGAGGCAAAATCCACGTCGCCGCACAATTTGCCATCCGGGCCGCGGTTGATGCCCACGTCGATCACCACCGCGCCCGGCTTGATCATGGCGCCGGTGATCATGCCCGGCTTGCCGGTGGCGACCACCAGCACATCGGCGCGGCGCGTCTGCGCGCCCAGGTCGCGGGTCTTGGAGTTGCAGATCGTCACCGTGGCGCCAGCCTGCAGCAGCAGCATGGCCATGGGCTTGCCCACGATATTGCTGGCGCCCACGATCACCGCTTCGGCGCCGCGCAGCGCCACGCCGTCGGCTTCCAGCATCTTCATCACGCCGTAGGGGGTGCAGGGCCGGAACAGCGGCTGGCCGGTCATGAGCAGGCCGGCGTTGCTGATGTGAAAACCGTCCACGTCCTTCTCGGGAGCTATCGCTTCGATGACCTTGTGCGCGTCCATGTGCCTGGGCAGGGGCAATTGCACCAGGATGCCGTGTATGGATGGATCGGCGTTGAGCGCATCGATGCGGGCCAGCAGCTCGGCCTCGCTCATGGCAGCCGGGTACTGTTCCTTGATCGAGTGCAGCCCGGCCTTCTGGCAGGCCTCGACCTTGTTGCGGACGTAGACCTGGGACGCCGGGTCTTCGCCTACCAGCACCACGGCCAGGCCGGGCGTGACGCCCTTGGCCTTTAGGGCCGCGACGCGCTGGGCGACGTCTTCGCGGATTTTCGCGGACAGGGCTTTTCCATCGATGATGCGTGCGGACATTGCTTTTCGATCTCTGTGTGAAGGGCAGTTAATGAGGGCTTCTTGAGATGTTCCAGGAGGTTCTTGGGTCCGTCCTTCGTGCGACGGGTATGCCCCGGGGGCTTCGAAGTGCCGGGTTCGGCCGCCGCCTAAGGCGGCCGAAGTTCCTGCGGGACTGCCCCATCGCTTAGGCGCCCCCTGGGCATACCCGGCAGGCGCTGGACTGCGTATCAGTCAGGCCTTTTTCGCGGCTTCCAGCGCCTGCGTCAGGTCCGCGATCACGTCGCGCGGGTCTTCCAGGCCGATGTGCAGGCGCACCAGCGCCAGGTCCCCTTCGGTCCAGTAGGCGTGCCGCGCCAGTTCGCCCGGCGTCACCAGTTGAACCAGGCTTTCGAATCCGCCCCACGAGAAGCCGATGCCGAACAGCGTGAGCGATTCCACGAAACGCCGCGCCTGGGCGGGCGTGAACCTGAGCGAGACCGCCAGCATGCCATTGGTACCGCTGCAGTCGCGCCGCCACAGGGCGTGGCCCGGGTCCTGCGGCCACGCGGGGTTGTAGAGGCGCGAGACTTCGGGCCGCGCGGCCAGGAAGTCGCAAATGGCCATGGCGTGCCTGGCGTGCTGATCCATGCGCACGGGCATGGTGCGCACTCCGCGCAGGGCGAGCCAGACGTCGTCGGCGCTGATCGAGTTGCCGACGGCATACTGCGTGCGGGCGATGCGCTGGAAAATCGCGTGATCGCGCGCCACCACTGCGCCCAGCATCACGTCGGAATGACCGGCGATGTACTTGGTGCCCGCGATCACCGAGACATGGGCGCCCAACTGCAGAGGGCGGTAGATGTAGCCCGAGCCCCAGGTGTTGTCGGTGGCCAGCACCAGGCCGCGCCGGTTGGCCAGCTCGGCCAGGGCGGGGATGTCCATCATCTGAAAGAGCAGCGAACCGGGCGTCTCCACATACAGCAGCCGCGTATTGGGCCGGATCAGTTTTTCGATTTCGTCTGGCGCGGCATCGCTGGGAAAGAAGGTGATTTCGACGCCCATGCGATTGAGCAAGGCGTTGTTCAATTCATGGACCGGGCCGTACACGCAGTCGGCCACCAGCGCATGCTCGCCCGCCGACAACAGCCCCAGGAAGAGCATGGCGATGGAGGCCAGGCCCGAGGGCTGCAGGGCGCAGTATTCGCCGTCTTCCAGCTCCTTGAAGATGTTTTCCAGCGCGATGTGCGTGTCCATGCCGTAGATGCCGTAGCTGGCCGGACGGCCGCCTTCGGCGCGGTGGCGCTGGGCCTGCTCCAGCTTGGCGAGGTCGCGAAAGCGCACGGTGCTGGCGCGCATCGGCGGCAGGTTGACCGGCGCAACGCCGGTCTCGGGGTTGAAGGGGGCGGCGCCGGCGTGGGCCAGGAAGGTGGCTATCTGTCTGGAAGAGTCGGACATGGCTTTTATGCGTCGATCCAGCTCACGGCTTCTGACGTGGGCGCACGACGGGTTCGGTATTGGTTCACGGGATGGTTGCTGTCTTCGTAGCCGAAGGAAATGCCGCAGACCACAAGTTGATTATCGGCCAGGCCGAGCTCGCGGCGCAGCACGTCCGGGTATTGTGCGATTGCGGCTTGAGCGATGCAGGCAACGCCGTTGGCGCGCGCGGCCAGCATGAAGGTGGACACGTAGCCGCCGCAATCGATGGCGCCGTACGCGCCGAGCTCGGCAGGGCTGGTGACGACGGCCAGGTGCGGCGCATCGAACAGCACGAAATTGCGCGCCGCCTGGCGCTCGTAGGCTTTGCGGTCGCCGCGCGCGATGCCCAGCGCTTCGTAGAGCTGGTAGCCCGATTCGCGGCGCCGCTCGAGGTAGACGCCTTCGTAGGCGCTGGGGTCGCCGAAGTCGCGTTTGCCCTGCACGTCCTGCGCATGATGGGCCGCGAGCGCAGTACGCACGCGCTCCATGCCCGCACCCGACGCGATGGCCAGCTGCCAGGGCTGGCAGTTGCACCATGAGGCCGTGCGCTGTGCCAGTTCGAGTATGCGTTCGATGGTTTCGCGCGGCACGGGCTCGGGGCGAAAGGCGCGGCAGCTGTAACGGGCGCGCAGCCATTGTTCCAGCTGCGCGTCGCTGCGGTCGGCGGGCGTCTGCATGATGCGGCCTCAGGCCGCCGTGAAACGGATGATGCCGTCTTCGCCGGTCTGCCGCCGCAGCTTGCCAGCATGGTAAAGCGCATGCAGGTGCGCGAGCGCCTCGCCCATGGCAAAGGTGAGCTGGTGCAGGTCGAGTGCGCGCTTGAACAGCACCGGCACGATGTCGGTCGTCGATCTGGGACCTGCCCTGCAGGCGGCCAGGACTTCGGCGAGCCGCTCGGCGTGGTGTTCCTGCTGTTGCCGGATGCGCTCGTGCAGTCCGGTGAAAGGCCGGCCGTGCGAGGGCAGCACGAGCGTGTCTTCGGGCAGATCGGCGTAGGCCTCGAGCGATTTCAGGTAGAGCGGCAGCGGGTTGGCGTCGGGCTCGTGATCGAACACGCTGATGTTGGTCGATATGCGCGGCAGCACCATGTCGCCCGAGATCAGCAGATTGAGATCGGCGCAGAACAGCGATACGTGCTCGGGCGCATGCCCGTAGCCGGTGATCACGCGCCAGTCATGCCTGCCGATGCGCACCGTATCGCCGTGCATCAGGCGCGTGAAGCGCGGCGGAACGGAAGGCACCAGGCCCAGGTAGTAGTTGGAACGCTCGCGAATCTTGGCCTGCGATTCAGCATCGACCAGGCCGTGGCGGGCGAAATGCGCCACCGCGCCTTCCCCGCCGGCGCCCGAGCCGCCGGCGCGCGACGACCAGAACGAGGCCGTCATGAAGTCGGTCATGCTGATCCACAAAGGCGCTTGCCAGCGTTGGCACAGCCAGTCGGCCAGCCCGATATGGTCGGGGTGCATATGGGTGACCAGCACGCGCAGCACCGGCAGGCCGTCAAGCGATGTCTCGAACACGCGCTCCCACAAGGCCTTGGTGTCCTCGCGCGCCACGCCGCAGTCGACGATGGTCCAACCCTGGCGGCCATCGATCTCGTCGCGCAGCAGCCAGAGATTGATGTGGTTCAAGGCAAAAGGCAGGGGCATCTGCACCCAGGCCACGCCGTCGGCGATCGGGCAGGTCAGGCCAGGCTCGGGCTGGACATCGCCCAAGGGGTAGTGCAGCTTCTGTTCGTTGGGGTTCATAAGGTGTCTCGCTTTGTCGTTGTTCTTTCAAGCATACGACAAACGCGAGCGCCGCCTGGGGCCGCCGCACTCACGCGGATGTCGCGCGGCTGGTGCAGGGCTTGCCGTATCGGAGTTGACCCGATACCGCTTCACCGTTTCATGAAGAACACCACCGTCGTTGCCAGGCCGATGGCCACGATGCCGCCGCGCAGCCAGGGCGCCGGAATGCGACGCGCGACGCGGGCGCCAACATAGCCTCCGAGCGTCGCCGCCACCATCATGAGCAAGGCATCGGGCCAATGCACCAGGCCGCCCGCGGCATAGATGATCACCGCGATGGCCGTGAGCAGGGCCGACACGAGGTTCTTCATGCCGTTCATGGCATTGAGCCGGGTCTGGCCCAGAAGGCCGAACAGCGCCAGCAGCAGGATGCCCAGGCCGCCGTTGAAATAGCCGCCGTAGCCGGCGACGAGGAACATGCCCAGGCCGGACTTCCAGGGTGAGGCGGTGCCGTGCGTGGATGCGCCGGCCCACTTACGCAATTGCGGCGCGAAGGCGAACATGGCCGTGGCTGCAAGCAGCAGCCATGGCACTACCTTGCGGAAGGCCGTGTCGGACGTGAGCAGCAGCAGGGCCGCGCCGGCGGAGCCGCCGATCAGCGAAATCAGCACGATGGATCGCATGGACAGGCCTGGAGGCGGCTCCAGATCTTCGCGAAATCCCCAGGTTCCCGACACATAGCCAGGCAAGAGCGCCACCGTGCCCGTGGCATTGGCCGCCACAGGCGGCATGCCCGTGAACACGAGCGCGGGCAGCGTGAGGAAACTGCCGCCGCCCGCCACGGAGTTCAGGGCGCCGGCCAGGAAGGCGGCGACGGACAGCAGCAGGACATCATGCATGGGCGACGTTCCGGTCGGACGGGGTTAGCGGGTGCGAGGCAGGCGCTGGCGCGCCAGTTCGGCGAAGTAGCGCGCCCCTATGGGCAAGACCGCGTCGTTGAAATCGTAACGGCTGTTGTGCAGCGGTATGCCGCCTGGCGTGTCCGCCGCGCCGTTGCCCAGGAGCACGAATGCGCCGGGAACTTCCTGCAGGAACCGGCCGAAGTCTTCGGAGGTCATCATGGGCGCGACGTTCTCGTCCACATTGTCGGGGCCCACTACGGCCCGGGCCGCGCGCACAGCCGTGGCGACGCATTGCGGCCAGTTGATGGTGGGCACGAATTCGTGAGTGTATTGCACCTCGCACGCGCAGCCGTGGGCCAGGGAGATGCCCTGGCAGATCTCGCGCATGCGCTTTTCCAGCAGGGCCTGCACGTGCGGCGCATAGCTGCGCGTGTCGCCCTTGATCTGCACATGCGTGGGGATGGCGTTGCGGATGCCGTCGGTGTGGATCTCGGTGCACGACACCACGGCCGTGTCGGCCGGATCGACCGAGCGCGCCACGACGGTCTGCAGCGCCAGGATGATTTCCGCTGCGGTCACCAGCGGGTCCGCGGCCATATGCGGACGCGCCGCGTGGCCGCCCCGGCCCTGGATGCGAATGACGAAGTTGTCTTCGCTGCCCATGATGCCGCCCACGCGCGTGGCGATGCGCCCTGCGGGCATGCCGGGATTGTTGTGCAGGCCGTAGATCTCGTCCACCGGGAAGCGCTGGAACAGGCCGTCCTCAATCATGGCGCTGGCGCCGCAGCCGTGCTCTTCGGCCGGCTGGAAGATAAAGCGCACGGTGCCGTCGAAATCGCGGCTTTGTGTCAGCAGCTTCGCCGCGCCCAACACCATGGCCATGTGGCCGTCGTGTCCGCAGCCGTGCATGCAGCCGGGGTTTTTCGAGATGTGCGCGCGGCCTTCGGCGGTCTCGGCCATGCCCAGCGCGTCCATGTCGGCGCGCAGGCCGATCGCGCCGGGACCGTCGCCCACGCGCAGGCTGGCCACCAAGCCCGTGCCGCCGATACCGCGATGCACCTGCAGGCCCATGAGTTCCAGCGCTGCGGCAACATAGCGCGAGGTCTGGTGTTCGTTGAAGCCGGTTTCCGGAATCTGGTGCAGATGACGACGCCAGCTCACCAATTGGGTACCCAGTTCGGTGTCAACGTACATGGTTCGTCCTTGAAAATTGCCGCTGCCGTTGAAGTATCTCATCGGCAGATGTGCCGACCAATTGCTCGAACATGCCGGGCGCGGTGGCGCCCTCGGTGTTGACGATCAGCACGCGCGATTGCGCGTCCAGGCCTGCTTGTTCCGATAGCGCCGCATCACCGCGCAAGCGCCGCAAGGCGGCCAGGCCCGCGACGCCGGATTCGCCGGCGACAATGGGAATGTCCCGGTCGCTACCCCGGGCCAGCACACGCATGGCCTCGATCGCTTCGTCGTCTTCGATGAGGGTGAAGTGGTCCACGCCGGTTTCCAGAAAGCGCCAGGCCAGGGGCGATGCTTCGCCGCAGGCCAGACCCGCCATCACCGAATCGACCGATCCGGTGGCCCTGGCCGGGCGCCCCTTTATGGCGCTCTGCATCAGGCAATCCGCCTGGGCGGGTTCCACCACGATAAAGCGAGGGCGGTTCTCGCCCTGGTGTTCCCAGAAATAGCTGATCAGCCCGGCCGCCATGCCGCCGACGCCGCCTTGCAGCAGCACGTGTGTGTAGGCGCCGGCCGCGCCGGGCCGAACGGCGGTCTGCTCGACGATCTCGGCGGCAATGGTGCTGTAGCCCTGCATCACGTCGCCCGGAATGTCCTGGTAGCCTTCGTACGAGGTGTCGGAGACGACCTGCCAGCCATGTGCGGCGGACAGGCGGGCGGCCTCCTGGACCGACTCGTCGTAGTTGCCCGCGATGCGCACGATCTGCGCGCCGTACGCGGCGATGGCGCTTTCGCGCTCTTTGCTGACATGTGCGTGCAGCACGATCACGCATTGGCAGCCGGCATCGCGCGCGGCGGCGGCCAGCCCCCTGCCGTGGTTGCCGTCGGTGGCGCTGACGACGGTGTAGTTCCTGAGCCGGTCGGCATGGCGGCCAGCAAGCACGCCTTGCGGATCGACGTCTGGATGCAGCCGCAGGATCTGGCGCACCAGCGCCGCGGGCGCGCCCAGGGCCTTGAAGCTGCCCAGCGGCGAACGCGCCGATTCGTCTTTGACGCTCAAGCGCGCGATCTGCAGCGTGTCGGCCAGGTCCGGCAGGTCGTGCAGGGGGGTGGCGCCGGGCGCGATCTCGCGCCATTGCGACAGCCACTGGCGGCTTTGTTGGGCTTTGTCGATGGACAGGATCGCGCGCAGTTCGGCCGGATAGCGCGTGCGCGCGGCGCGCGGATTGGCAATGAGCATGAACGTCTTTTCGTGGTTCGAGATGGGAAGAAAGCCGGTCAGGTGTGCGCCAGGCGCCGCTGCACGACGTCCAGCAGCACCTGCGCGCCCTGCGCGAGTTGTTCGTCGTCGGTGTGCTCGCGCGGGTTGTGGCTGATGCCGCCGAGGCTGGGCACGAAGATCATGGCCGCCGGCGCGATGCGCGTGATCATCTGCGCGTCGTGCCCCGCGCCCGAGGTCATGCGCCGATGCGAGAAGCCCAAGCGCCTGGCCGATGCTTCGATGTCATCGGCCAGGCCGGCGTCGAACACTACGGGCTCGAAGCGCGCCAGGCGTTCGGTTTCGATCTCGACCCCTTCGCGTTCGGCGATGTGCGCGAGAAAACCGGCCAGGCGCTTTTCCGCCGCTTGCAGGCGCTGTTCGTCCGGGTCGCGCAGATCCACCGTGAGCGTGGCCTTGCGCGCGATCACATTGATGAGATCGGGCTCCAGGCGCAGCGAGCCGACGGTGGCCAGCGTGGTGTCGGGCGCAGCGGCGACCACCTCGTCGCGCAGAAAGGCCGCGACGGCGCAGGCGGCATAGCCCGCATCGTGGCGCAGCCGGGTCGGCGTGGTGCCGGCGTGATTGGCCGTGCCCTGTATGGTGATCTTCTGCCAGGAGATTCCCTGCAGGTTCTCCACCACGCCGATGAGCCGCCCTTCGGCTTCGAGCACCGGGCCCTGTTCGATGTGCAGTTCCAGATACTCGTGCGGCACGATGGCGCCGGGTTCCATGTCGCCCGCATAGCCGATGCGCGCCAGCTCGTCGCCCAGGCGTGTTCCATCCGTGCCTACGGTATCGAGCGCCGCCTGCAGATCCAGCGCGCCTGCATACACCAGCGAACCCATCATGTCCGGCTGAAAGCGCACGCCCTCTTCGTTGGTGAAGGCGGCCACGACGATGGCGCGTCGGGGCGCGGCGCCCGAGGTGCGATAGGCTCGCGCCACGGCCAGGCCGGCAAGCACGCCATAGCAGCCATCCAGCGCGCCAGCGTTGCGCACGGTGTCGATGTGCGAGCCGATCATCAGGGGCTGCCCATCGCCTGCGTGCGTGGCGGCGCGCAGGATGCCGAAGACGTTGCCGATGCGGTCCACGCGCACCTCCAGGCCCAGCTCGCGCATCCACTGCGCCAGCTGGTCGCGGCCCGCCTTGTCGGCGTCGGTCAGCGCGATGCGCGTGCGCCCGCCCTGCGCGGCGTCGGCGCCGATCTCGCCCAGCAGGCGGATCTGTTCGAGCAGGCGGCCGGCATCGAGGGTGGGCGTGGGGGCTAGCATAGGTTTCTCCCGTGGGCGGGTTGAAATAATATTTCTCCGCAAGGCGAATTTTTTATGAATTAATGGGCTTTGAATTGAATTTTTTATCGATTCATCACGATCTTCTCTACCGGCGTCCGTCATGAGCTCCGATATCGACCGCTACGACCGTGTGCTGCTGGCCGCGGTGCAGGAAGACGCCCGCATCGCGCAAAGCGAACTGGGCGTGCGCGCCAACCTGTCCACCGCGGCGGTCAACCGCCGGCTCAAGCTGCTGTCCGGCGCGGGCGTCATCGAACGCTACACGGCCAGCATCAACCCCAAGGCCCTCGGCTACGACCTGACCCTCATCGTCGAGGTCAAGATGGAGAGCGAGCGCGCAGACCTGCACGACGAAATGCGCAGAAGCTTCGAGGCCTATCCCCAGATCCAGCAGTGCTATTACGTGGCGGGCGAGTGCGACTTCGTGCTGATATTTCTGGTGCGCGACATGGCCCAGTACGTGGAGCTCACGCGCAAGCTTTTCCACGGCAACAGCAACGTCAAGGCATTCAAGACATTGGTCGCGATGGACCGGATCAAGACGGGGATGAATGTGCCGATCGACGGGGTCGATTAGCCGGTTAGGTAAGGAGGCGCGTGGACCACATGCCAAATTCGATCATCTTTCTGTCATAGTGCCTTCTTTGAAAGAAGGCGTAGAACACGTTCGCACCTGTCCTGGCATCGGCGTCCTGTTCGGTCGCAAGCATGCCAACATGGACACACATAATCATTTGCTGCGGCTGGGCGATGCGGTTTATCTCGAGGTGATCGCCATCGACGAGAACCTACGGTGACTCAAGGCGTGGTGTTCAGATATGCAGCTAAAATCCGGACGCCCGAGGGCATCAAGACGCTGGCCTAGATAATCGTGCCGAGTGAAATGGGTTTCTTTTGATGCAAAAAAGGCCACTCCGAAGAGCGGCCTTTTGCTCGGGCTGCAGGCGAACCGCCTGCAGCCCGATCGACATCAAGCGCGCTCGACCGCCAGCGCCACGCCCATGCCGCCGCCGATGCACAGCGAGGCCAGGCCCTTCTTCGAGCCGCGGCGGTTCATCTCGTGCAGCAAGGTCACAAGGATGCGGCAGCCCGACGCTCCGATCGGATGGCCGATGGCGATGGCCCCGCCGTTGACGTTGATCTTGCTCGTGTCCCAGTCCATTTCCTTGTTGACGGCGCAGGCCTGCGCGGCGAAGGCCTCGTTGATTTCCATCAGGTCCAGATCCTGCGCGTTCCATCCCGCCTTCTTCAGGCACAGTTGCGAGGCGGGCACCGGACCCATGCCCATGATGGACGGGTCCAGCCCGGCGCTGGCGTAGGCGCGGATCACGGCCAGCGGTTGCAGGCCCAGGCTGGCTGCGCGCTTGGCCGACATCACCATCACCGCGGCAGCGCCGTCGTTGATGCCCGACGCATTGCCGGCGGTCACCGAGCCGGCCTTGTCGAAGGCGGGACGCAGGCCCGCCAGCACGTCGGCGCTGGTCTTGCGGTTCACGAACTCGTCGGTGTCGAAGACGATGGGATCGCCCTTCCTCTGCGCAATGCTCAGTGGCAGGATCTCGTCCTTGAATTTGCCGGCGTCCTGGGCGGCGACGGCCTTTTGCTGGGAGGCCAGCGCCAGCGCATCCTGCATTTCGCGGGAGATGCCGTACTTCTTGGCCACGTTCTCGGCCGTGATGCCCATGTGGTACTGGTTGTAGACATCCCACAGGCCGTCGACGATCATCGAATCGATCATCTTCCAGTCGCCCATGCGCTGGCCGTCGCGCGAACCCAGCAGCACGTGCGGCGCGGCGCTCATGTTTTCCTGGCCGCCGGCGATGATGATCTCGGCGTCGCCGCACCGGATTGCCTGCGCCGCCAGCATCACGGCCTTCAGGCCCGAGCCGCAGACCTTGTTGATGGTCATGGCCGGAACCCCTTGCGGCAGCCCGGACTTGATGACGGCCTGGCGCGCCGGATTCTGGCCCACGCCGGCCGTCAGCACCTGGCCCATGATGACTTCGGAAATTGCGTCCCCGGCCACCCCCGTCTTGGCCAGCAGGCCTTGCACCACATGCGCGCCCAGCTCCGCCGCCGGCGTTTTGGCGATAGTGCCGCCAAACTTGCCAACGGCTGTGCGCTGAGCCGCCACGATCACGATATCGTCGGACATGAGAATCTCCTTCATTCTGAGCTGATTGATTTTCTAATCAAGGCACGGGGTGCGTTGCAGAAAGCCAGCCGGAAGCTCGCGTGTCCGATGAAACCGCCGGCTGCGCACCTACGATACCACCGCGCCGACCGGCACAAGCGGTACGCCCGGCGCGGGTCGGAACGGTCCAGATGCGAGCCCGGAAAGGTCTCGTTCGGGCAAGCGGCGTCATGTCCGGTGCGATCGCCCTGGTTTCCCGGAAAAGAACGCGGATAAATGCAGAAGCACTCCAGGCGCGATATTCTCGCCGTGATTCCAGATACAAGATGAAACCTTGACATGCACGCAGCGCCTCCCCCTCCCCGCAAAACCGGCAAGAAATCGGTCCTTGCCCATTGCGGCGCCGGCCGTCTCGCACTGCTGGCGCTGGTTGCTGTGTTGGCAATCGTTTTCTTCCAGGCCGGCGGTGCCCATTATCTGTCCATCGATTCCCTGAAGGCACAACAGGCCGCCTTTCTGCACGAACGCGACCTGCATCCGGTGTCGGTGTCCCTGGCTTTCTGCGCCATCTACGTCGCGATCACGGCGCTGTCGATCCCGGGGGCGACTGTGCTGACGCTTGCCGCAGGCGCCTTGTTCGGCGCGCTGTGGGGCGTCGCACTGGTCTCGTTCGCCTCGACACTCGGCGCGGCACTGGCTTTCGGCATGTCCCGCTATCTGCTGCGTGCTTTC
>DAIDKG010000009.1 GCA_027450125.1 Bordetella sp.
GCGACGCCCACGCCGGCCGCTGCGAGCGCGGGGGCATCGTTTACTCCGTCGCCGACCATGATCGAGGTCACACCGGCCGGCACTTCGCCCAGCGCAGCGAGCTTGCCTGCCGGATCCAGTTCGGCACGTATCTCGTCCACACCGACTGCGGCGCCGATCGCGGCCGCCACATCGCGCCTGTCGCCCGTCAGCATCGTCATGCGCGCAATACCGACCTGCCGCAGCATGCGCAGCGCGCGGGAGGTTTCCACACGGATCTGGTCGGCCAGATGCAGCGCGCCGATCACCTTGCCGTCTCGCGCGACGTACACGGCCGATCCGCCTTCACCCCCGACTGTTGCCAGAAACGTCGCGCTCCAGTCCGGAACCGGCAGCGACCGGCAGACGAAACCGGGCGTACCCACTCTCACGGACACGCCCTCCACCATGCCGGCCAGGCCTGCGCCGGGCTCCTCGCTCACGTCGCTCGGCAAGGACAGCGCCAGGCCGCGCTCGCGCGCGGCCGAAACGATGGCCGACGCGGTGATGTGGGCGGAAACCTGGTCCAGGCAGGCGGCCGTTCGCAACACCTGCGACTTGTCGACCGACGCATCCGCCTGGATCTGAACAAGCCGCGCCTGCCCGCCCGTCAGCGTTCCCGTCTTGTCGAAAAAC
This sequence comes from Bordetella sp., assembly GCA_027450125.1. Lineage (GTDB taxonomy): Bacteria > Pseudomonadota > Gammaproteobacteria > Burkholderiales > Burkholderiaceae_B > Bordetella. The sequence goes on from DAIDKG010000009.1 coordinate 655, forward strand.
AATGCCTTGGCTTGCGCAAGCCCTTCCAGCGCAGCTCCGCCCTTGATCAGGATGCCGCGCCTGGCGCAATTGGACATGCCCGAGACCAGCGCGACCGGCACGGCAAGAATCAAGGGGCAAGGGGTCGCGACCACGAGCACCGCCAACGCCCGCACCGGGCTGCCGCTTGCCAGCCAGGCAATACCTGCCAGGGCGAGCGATATCGGCACGAGCCACAGCGCATACCGGTCCGCGAGCCGCGAAGCGGGCGCGCGCGAGGTTCGCGCCGATTCCACCAGCCTGGCAATGCCGGCAAAGGTGCTGCGCTGCGCGGTTTCCGCAGCCAGCATTTCGAACGGCGCGCCGGCGTTGACGCCGCCGCTGCGCAACGTGTCGCCCCGGCGCCGTTCGACCGGAACCGACTCGCCTGTGAGCACGGATTCATCCAGCGTAGCCGATGAAGACTGGACAAGCCCATCGACCGGCACGGTATCGCCGGCCCGCACGAGCAGCCGGTCGCCGATCCGCACGTCGTCCAGATCGATGCAAACCAGGGCATCGCCCTGCATCCGGTAGGCGCTGCGCGGCGCTCGCGCCAACAACGCGGACATTTCCCGGCCGGCCCTGGCCTGCGCGAAACTCTCGAGAGCCTGGCCGCTGGCGAACATGACGGCGATTGCTATCGCCGACAGGTACTCGCCCAGCACGATCGCCCCGATGATGGCGATCGCCGCCAGCACGTCGATGCCGGCCTCGCGGCGAATGAGCGAACGGACAACGTCGTACAGCACGAATGCCAGCGCCGGCAGCGCACCCAACACCCACAGCAGGTGAGCGAATCGGGGGTTTCCTGTCCACACCAACAGGGCGCCCACGAGCAAGGACCCCGCGGCAACGGCGAGCACGCAAGCGTTTACCGTGAGAGAGCGCATCTGCCTTGTTCGTCCGATTTGCAGGCCATGGCAAAGCGTACCGCCAAACCGCATTTTTGCGTGCGGCGCCGGCCCTGCGCGCAAGGCGAGGTTCCAGGCAAATTGATTTGAATCAAGAAGGTGCCCGGCCGATTGCCGTCTGCTTCGGTCATGGGCTGCGACGGCACGCCCGGCTCGCCGCACAGACCGACACGCGGCATTGAAGGAGATGAAACCATGAACCCGAACGGCGAAAACGCGCTGCTGACGGATCTCTACGAACTCACGATGTTGCAAGCCTATTTCGATCACGCAATGAACGAAAGCGCCACGTTCGAGCTGTTCGTGAGAAAACTGCCGCCGGAACGCAACTTCCTGATGGCGGCCGGGCTGGAGCAGGCGCTCGACTACCTGGGCGGACTGCATTTCGACCGGGCGCAGATCGACGCGCTCGCCAGCACCGGCCGCTTCAGCGACCCGTTTCTTGCTTCGCTCGAGACGCTGCGATTTACCGGATCCGTGCACGCCATGCCCGAGGGCACCCTGTTTTTCGCCGACGAACCGATTCTGCGCATCACTGCACCGCTGCGCGAAGCGCAGCTGGTGGAAAGCCGCCTCATCAATCTCCTGCACTTCCAAACCATGGTCGCCAGCAAAGCGGCGCGTTGCGTGCTGGCCGCGCAAGGCAGGACGCTCGTCGACTTCGGCCTGCGCCGCGCGCACGGCGCCGAAGCCGCGCTGCTCTCGGCGCGAGCCAGCTACCTGGCCGGCTTCACCGGCACGGCGACCCTGCTGGCCGGCATCCGTTTCGGCATTCCGGTCTACGGAACGATGGCGCACTCCTATGTGCTGGCACACGACGAAGAAACCCAGGCGTTTGAAAACTTCGTGCGCTCGCAACCCGGCAACGCCATACTGCTCATCGACACCTACGACATCGAGGCGGCAACACGCAAAGTGGTCGCGCTCGCGCGCGCGCTCGAACCGAAGGGCTTTGCCATCAATGGCGTGCGGCTGGATAGCGGCGATCTGGCCGCGCACGCACGCCAGGTACGGACGATTCTCGACAAAGCCGGGCTGGCCGGAATCACCATTTTCGCGAGCGGCAATCTCGATGAATACCAGTTGCGTGACCTGATACGCGCGCGGGCCCCGATCGACGGCTTCGGGGTAGGGACGCAGATGAACACGTCGGCGGACGCGCCTTACCTGGACTGCGCGTACAAACTGACGGAATACGCAGGCAAGCCGCGCCGCAAGCGTTCCGAAGGCAAGGCGACATGGCCCGGCCGCAAACAGGTATTTCGCCAACTGGGAACAGACGCAAGACTGGCCCGCGACTGCATCGCACTGGCGTCCGAGCAGCATGCCGGAACCGGCCTGCTCGAGCCGGTAATGATAGACGGCGTGCGCACCGGCCCGCCCGTGACGCTGAGTTCGGTCCGCGACCATGCGCGCCGGCAGATCGATCTGCTGCCTGCATCGCTGCGCGAGCTCGAGCCGGCCTGGCCGTATCGCGCGCAGGCATCCGAACCGCTGAAGGAGCTCGTCAGGTGCCTGGATGCCGAGCAGTCGCGCGCGTGGCCCGCGCACGCCGGCAGTCGAGGCAGTCCCGGCGCAAGGCAGGAAAATTGACCTGAATCAATCCGGAACAAACGCCATGGATGATCATGAAATCTGCGTCCAAGTACAGAAAACCGGGGGATGAGCATGGCAATGCGCACGTCACACCATCTTGATCGTTCGCAGCTGCGGGCGCTGCGCAAACAGCTGCGCGAACGTGAGCTGGCAGCGCAAGCATCGATCAGGGCCGAGGCCGACCGCCGCGCCGAACAGCCCTATGCCGAGCTTGCCGGCATCGCGCCGGACGAGGGCGATGCGGCCACGGCCGACTTGCTTGTGGACATCGATCATGCCCTGATCGGCCATCAGCTCGGCGAACTTGACGATATCCGCGCCACTCGGGAACGGATCCGCAAGCACCACTACGGCGTGTGCATCGATTGCGGGCAGGCAATCGGCTTTGACCGGCTGAGCGCCTATCCCACGGCCAAGCGCTGCCTGCGCTGCCAGAGCGCGCACGAGCGCACGCACGCGACGGCGCCCCGCGAAACGCTCTAGCGCCCGACAACGGCGCAACCACCCAGGCGCAGGCATCATGCCCATTCAAAACGCCGACATCGTCGCGATCTTCGGCGAAATCGCCGACCTGCTCGAGATCCAGGGCGCCAACCCGTTTCGTGTGCGCGCCTATCGCAACGCGGCACGCTCGGTTTCCGAGCTCGGCAAGAGCGTGCCGGAGATGGTCAAGCACAATGAGAATCTGAAAATCATACGCGGCATCGGCGACGACCTAGCCGGAAAGCTGCGCGAAATCTCGGCCACCGGCAAATGTGCGTTGCTCGACACGCTGCATCGCGAAATGCCGGCGGCCGTGAGCGAACTGCTGCAGATCCAGGGCCTCGGGCCCAAGCGCGTGCGCGCGATTCACGATGCCTTGCACGTGGACACGATCGAGCAGCTGCATCGCGCCGCCAAGGACGGCCGCATTCACGGCCTGCCCGGCTTCGGCGAGAAGACCGAGGCGCATATCGTCGCCAGCATCGAGGCGCGGCTGAAGAAGTCGCGCCGTTTCAGCATTGCGTTTGCCGAGCAATACGCCGAGCCGCTGCTCGCGCACCTGAGGGCGGAAAACGGCGTCAGCGAAGCCATCGTCGCCGGCAGCTTTCGCCGCCGCGCCGAAACCGTGGGCGATCTGGACATCCTGGTCGCCGCGCGCGATGCGCCGGCCGTCACGCGGCGCCTGCTCGGCTACGAAGACGTGACCGAGGTGCTGTCGAGCGGCGTGACGCGCTCGAGCGTGCTGCTGCGCAACGGCATGCAGGTGGACCTGAGGGTTGTCGGGCCCGCGAACTACGGCGCCGCGCTCATGTACTTCACGGGCTCCAAGACGCACAGCATCGCGATGCGCCGCATTGCCCAGGAACGCGGCCTGAAGATCAACGAATACGGGGTGTTCCGCGGCGACGAACGCATCGCCGGCGACACCGAGG
>DAIDKG010000010.1 GCA_027450125.1 Bordetella sp.
GTCTTCGATGCGAGCCACCCCAATCCGCGCATCGCGTCCGAGCAGGCCGGCAATGCCCTGCTCGAGGCGGGTGTCAACGTTTCGGTGGTGCGCCTGCCGCAGGTCCACACTACCCTGCGGCAGGGCCTCATTTCTCCGCTCGCCGAGATCGCCCGCAAGACGGGCATCGTGGCTTATGTGGGAGAGGGCGCCAATCGCTGGCCGGCAGGCCATCTTTCCGATGTCGTGCGCCTGTACCGGCTGGCGGTGGAGGCGGGCGAACCGGGCGCGCGCTTTCACGCGGTGGGCGAAGAAGGGATCAGCAGCCGCGAGATCGCCCTGGCGCTGGGCCGGGGCCTGAACCTGCCGGTCGCGGCCATCGCCCAGGAGCAGGCCGCGGCGCATTTCGGCTGGATGGCGATGTTCGCGGGCCTGGACATGCCGGCCTCCAGCGCCTGGACCCAGGCCCGGCTGGGCTGGCGTCCGTCGGGGCCGACGCTCATCGCCGATCTCGACCAGGCGAGCTACGCCGCGTAGAGGTCGTCGCAGGGGCGCGAGCCCCCGCGACGACGCGCCGGCCCGATTTACAGGACCTTTGCCAGGAAGTTCCTGGTGCGCTCGGCCTGGGGATTCGAGAAGATGTCCTGCGGTTTGCCTTCCTCGACGATGTAGCCGCCGTCCATGAAGATGACGCGGTGCCCCACTTCGCGGGCAAACCCCATTTCATGGGTGACGACCACCATGGTCATGCCTTCGTGCGCCAGGTCCTTCATGACCTGCAGCACCTCGCCGACCATTTCGGGGTCGAGCGCGGAAGTCGGCTCGTCGAACAGCATCACGTCGGGCTGCATGGCCAGCGCACGGGCAATCGCCACGCGCTGCTGCTGCCCGCCGGAAAGCTGATCGGGAAAGCTGCTTTCCTTGTTCGACAGGCCGACCTTGGCCAGCAGTTCGCGAGCGATCCTGTTGGCCTCCTGCACCGGCATTTTCTTGACCTTGCGCGGGCCGATGGTGATGTTTTCCAGGATGTTCAGATTCTTGAACAGATTGAACTGCTGGAACACCATGCCCACGTGCTGACGCAGCTTGTGGATGTCGGTCTTGGGGTCGGTCAGCTTCATGCCGGCGATTTCGATTTCGCCGCTGGTGGCCTCTTCCAGACCGTTCAGGCAGCGCAGGAAGGTGCTCTTGCCGCTGCCGGACGGACCGATGACGACGACGACTTCGCGCGGCTCGACGTGGTTGTCGATGCCTTTGAGGATCTCGTTCTCGCCATAGGACTTATGGAGATTCTTAACGCTTATCAACTTGCAGCCTCCTCTCCAGATAAGACGCGCACTTGGACACGGAGAAAATGATGATGAAATACAGGACGGCGATCAGGCCCCAGATCTTGAACGACTCGAAAGTGGCCGCGATCACGATCTCGCCTTTGTAGACCAGTTCGATGATGCCCACGGGAGCCAGCAGCGAGGTGTCCTTGACGGTTTGCGCAGCCTGGTTCACCAGCGGCGGGATCATGCGCTCGAACGCCTGCGGCAGCACGATATGGATCATGGTCTGGATGCCGTTCATGCCGATGCTCGCGGCCGCTTCCTTCTGGCCGCGGTCCACGCCCAGGATGCCGGCGCGCACGATTTCGGTCACATAGGCGCCTTCGTTCAGGCTGAGCGTGAACGCCGCCGCCAGGATCGGGTACATCAGCTGCCCGAACCAGGCGTTGACCGGCAGGATGGCCGGCAGGCCCAGGACGATGAAGAAAAGCTGCACCAGCAGCGGGGTGGAGCGGAATATCTCGACGTAGGCCGAAGAGATCCACCTGAGCAGGCTGTAGCGGGACAGGCGCATCAGCGCCGCGATCAAGCCGATGATCACCATGAGGACGATCGCCACGATCGCGTACTGGATCGTCAGGCGCAGTCCGTCGAGGATGACCGGCAGGTTTTGCCAGATTACATGCATGAGCTTTGCCCTATGGTCTTTCTGTAATTATCTTGATTGACGCCATCGGTCGCGAAGGCCGCCGGGAAAAGAGAAAACGCGCAATGCAGATCCGCACCGCGCGTTTTTCTCTTTACCCGGACTGGGTGGATGAATGAAAGCTCAGTCTTTCACCGCCACGTCGGCCGGCTTTTCCACGGCATTGACTGCGCCGCTGGTATCGCCGCCGAAGTACTTGACGAACAGCTGGTGGTACTCGCCGTTCTTCTTGATCTTGGCCAGGCCGTCGTTGATCTTGGCGGCCAGGCCGGGATCCTTCTTGCTCACGGCGATGCCGTAGTATTCGCCGGTCAGCAGGTTGCCGACGGTCTTGACGTTCGGGTGCTGCGTCTTGAAGTTGACGTTGACCGGGTTGTCGAACACCACGGCGTCGGAGCCGTTGGTTTCCAGGGCCTGGTAGGCGCTGTCGATGTCCTGGAACTGCTTGATGTACTGGGGATCGATACCGTGCGAGGTCATGTAGTCGACCGACGAGGTCGCTTTCTTGGTGGCGACCACGTGGCCCTTCAGGTCGCCGAAGCCGGTGATCTTGGAGTCTTTCTTGACCAGCACCGACAGGCCCGACTTGTAGTAGGCGTCGCTGAAGTCGACGCTTTGCATGCGGCTGGTCTTGATGGTGATGCCGGCGACCGCGGCGTCGATCGACCCGGCCTGCAGGCTGGGAATCAGGCCGCTGAAGGGCAGCGTCTTGATCGTCAGCTTCAGGCCCTCGGCCTTGGCGATAGCGCGGATCATGTCGATGTCAAAACCGGTGACCTTGCCGTCGACTTCGGTCTCGAAGGGCGGGAAGGTGGTGTCGGCGCCCACGACGATGGAGGTCTTGCCGGCGGCCGAGGCGGCCGTGACGTTCATGGAAAGCGCCAGGCCGGCGACCAGCGGGGCGGCGATGGCAAAAAGCGATTTGTTTTTCAAGAGTAGTCTCCCATTCGGTAAAAATCCTTAGCCAGGACAATAAGTCCCCATTATTATGACGGGGTGTCCTCAAGGGGGCAGATCAGAAGTTAAACCATTGTAGATTACATTCTGTTGAACCTCAGGGCCCGGCGGCTAGGCCTGGACCAGCACGGCCCCTGCGGTCTTGTGGCTGGCGGTGTCCACGAGAATGAGCGAGCCCAGCACCCGGGCGCGTTCGAATGGCGCGGCGGGAAGGGGTTCCTGCAGCACCAGTTCCACGCGGCCGATGGCGTTGGGTGCCAGTTCGGTGGCGTCGTCCTCTTCTGCCAGGGTGTGGATGTTCAGATGATGCACCACGCGGCGTACCTTGGCCTTGATCCAGCGGTGGCCGTGCAAGGCCCAATAGACGCGTCCGGGAACCAGGGGTTCGTCGTCCATCCAGGCCACGGTGGCGCGCAACTCGCGACGGCCGGGCCAGGCAGGTTCAGGCGCGGATGCGTCGAAATCGTCCGGGGCGGCCGCAGGCGCCGCCGCGGCAGCCACCAGCCAGTCTCCGCGCGATACGTCCACTTCGCGATCCAGGACGATACCCGCGCTATGCCCCGTGGCCACGTCTGCAGGCTTGCGCGCGTGGTCCAGCACCTGGACCACGATCGCGGATTGCCCGCCGGGAAACACCTGCACCGCGGTGCCGGGCGCGAAACTGCCCACCGCGATTCGGCCCCAGAAGACGCGCCGTCCCTGGCTGGTGTCGGCCGAGGCCGGCGACTTTTCGACCCACTGCACCGGCAGGGCCGGCGGCAGGTCGGCGTCGGGCGGCGTGTTCGGCAGACGCTCCAGGATCTGCAGCAGGCTCAGTCCCTCGTAGTCGCACCAGCCGGGGCGGGCGTCCACCACGTTCCAGCCCTTCAAGGCCGAGACGGGCACGATGGCTTGCGCGTGGATGCCCGCTTCCTGCGCAAAGGCTTCGATCCGTGCCCGGATGTGGCCGAAGGCCATGGCCGGGTCTGCGACTGCGTCCAGTTTGTTGACGGCGAATACCAACGTATGCACGCGCAGCAGGTGCGCCAGCAGGCTGTGGCGGCGCGTCTGCGGCAGCAGTGACAGGCCGGGGTTGCGCCAGTCCAGCTTGGTCGCGTCCACCAGCACAACGGCCGCGTCGGCCTGAGAGGCAGCGGTGACCATGTTGCGCGTGTACTGTTCGTGGCCGGGGGCG
>DAIDKG010000011.1 GCA_027450125.1 Bordetella sp.
CATCGCCGATATGCTGACCCGCATTCGCAATGCGCAGCAAGTGGACAAGGTCACCGTGGCCATGCCCTCGTCGAAGCTGAAGGTGGCCATCGCCGCCGTGTTGGCTGACGAAGGCTACATCGACGGTTTCCAGGTCAAGGGCGACCAGGCCAAGCCTGAACTCGAAATCACCCTGAAGTACTACGCCGGCCGTCCGGTCATCGAGCGCATCGAACGCGTCTCGAAGCCCGGCCTGCGTATCTACAAGGGCCGCAGCAGCATTCCTCAGGTCATGAACGGCCTGGGCGTGGCTATCGTTTCGACCTCGCGCGGCGTGATGACCGACCGCAAGGCCCGCGCCAACGGCGTGGGCGGCGAAGTCCTGTGCTACGTGGCCTAAGGAGCAATTCTCATGTCGCGTATCGCTAAATATCCGGTCGAGCTGCCCAAGGGCGTCGAAGCCAATATCGGCGCCGGCCAGATCACCGTCAAGGGCCCCCTGGGCACGCTGACCCAGTCGCTGACTGGCGAAGTCGCCATTCACCAGGACGAGGGCAAGCTGACGTTTGCCGCGCTGAGCGAAGACCGTCACGCCAACGCCATGTCGGGCACCATCCGTGCCCTGGTCAACAACATGGTCACCGGCGTGAGCAAGGGTTTCGAGCGCAAGCTGACGCTGGTTGGCGTGGGCTACCGCGCCTCGATTGCCGGCAACGCCGTCAAGCTGCAGCTGGGCTTCTCGCACGACGTCCTGCATGCGCTGCCTGCTGGCGTGAAGGCCGAGTGCCCCACCCAGACGGAAATCATCATCAAGGGCGCCGACAAGCAGGTCGTCGGTCAAGTGGCCGCTGAAATCCGTGCCTACCGCGAACCCGAACCCTACAAGGGCAAGGGCGTGCGCTATGCGGACGAGCGCGTGGTCATCAAAGAGACCAAGAAGAAATAACGGCGCACGCAAGGACGAATCATGGACAAGAAACTCTCCCGTTTGCGTCGTGCGGTTCCGACCCGTCGCAAGATCGCCGAGCTGCGCGTGCATCGCCTCTCGATCTTCCGCTCGAACCAGCACATCTACGCCAACATCATTTCGCCGGAAGGCGACCGCGTGCTGGTCAGCGCCTCGACGCTGGAAGCCGAGGTGCGCGCCGAGCTGGCGGGCAAGACCGGCCAGGGTGGCAACACCGCTGCCGCCGCCCTGGTGGGCAAGCGCGTTGCCGAGAAGGCCAAGGCCGCCGGCATCGAGCTGGTTGCCTTCGACCGTTCGGGCTTCCGTTATCACGGTCGCGTCAAGGCCCTGGCCGACGCCGCCCGTGAAGCCGGCCTGAAGTTCTAAGCGAGGATCAGTCAAATGGCTAAGGTACAAGGCAAGAACGCCGCCGAAAAAGAAAACGACGACGGTCTGCGCGAAAAAATGATCGCGGTCAACCGCGTCAGCAAGGTCGTCAAGGGTGGCCGCACCATGAGCTTTGCCGCGCTGACCGTGGTCGGCGACGGCGATGGTCGCATCGGCATGGGCAAGGGCAAGGCGCGCGAAGTGCCGGTCTCGGTCCAGAAGGCGATGGAACAGGCCCGTCGCGGCATGTTCAAGGTCGCCCTGAAGAACGGCACGCTGCATCACACCGTGGTCGGCAAGCACGGCGCCTCGACGGTGCTGATCTCGCCCGCCGCCGAAGGCACCGGCGTGATCGCCGGCGGCCCGATGCGCGCCATCTTCGACGTGATGGGCGTGCGCAACGTGGTTGCCAAGAGCCTCGGCTCGAGCAACCCCTACAACATGGTCCGCGCCACGCTCAACGGCCTGCGCGCTTCCATGACGCCGTCGGAAGTTGCTGCCAAGCGCGGCAAGACCGTCGAAGAGATCCTGGGGTAAATCATGGCTCAGAAGCAGATCAAAGTTACGCTGGTGCGCTCCGTGATCGGTACGAAAGCCGACCACCGCGCCACCGTCAAGGGCCTGGGCCTGGGCAAGGTCAATAGCAGCCGCGTGCTGATCGACACGCCCGAGGTCCGCGGGATGATCCGCAAAGTGGACTATCTCGTCTCCGTCTCGGAAGTCTAAGGAACGGTTATGGAACTCAATTCGCTCAAGCCCGCAGAGGGCAGCAAGCACGCCAAGCGCCGCGTCGGCCGTGGCATCGGTTCGGGTCTGGGCAAGACCGCCGGCCGTGGCCACAAGGGCCAGAAGTCGCGTTCGGGCGGCTTTCACAAAGTCGGTTTCGAAGGCGGCCAGATGCCCCTGCATCGCCGTCTGCCCAAGCGCGGCTTCACCCCGCTGGGCCTGCACCTGTATGCCCAGATCCGTCTGTCGGACCTGCAGTCCCTGCCCATCGACGAAATCGATGTGCAAGCGCTGAAGGCCGCCGGCGTGGTCGGCCAGCAGGTTCGTTACGCCAAGGTGATCAAGTCGGGCGACCTGTCGCGCAAGATCACCCTGCGCGGCATTTCCGCTACGGCCGGCGCTCGCGCCGCGATCGAAGCGGCCGGCGGTTCGATCGCTGAATAAGTTGAGGTGACGCGTGGCTAAAGCACAGACTCCTGGCAAGGCTGACCGGTACGGCGATCTCAAGCGCCGTCTCGTGTTCCTGGCGCTCGCCCTGGTCGTCTACCGCCTGGGCACGCACATTCCCGTCCCCGGCATCAATCCGGACGCCCTGTCGGAGCTGTTCCGCCAGAACCAGGGCGGGATTCTCGGCCTGTTCAACATGTTCTCGGGCGGCGCCCTGTCGCGCTTCTCCGTGTTCGCCCTGGGGATCATGCCCTACATCTCCGCTTCCATCATCATGCAGTTGATGGCGGTGGTGATGCCCTCGCTCGAGGCCCTCAAGAAAGAGGGCCAGGCGGGCCAGCGCAAGATTACCCAGTACACCCGCTACGGCACCGTCGTGCTGGCGCTGGTGCAGGCGATCGGCATCTCGGTGGCGCTGGAGTCGCAGCACGGCCTGGTGGTCGATCCGGGCATCGTGTTCCGCGTCACGACGGTGGTCACGCTGGTTACCGGCACCATGTTCGTCATGTGGCTGGGCGAGCAGATCACCGAGCGCGGCCTGGGCAACGGCATCTCGATCCTGATCTTCGGCGGCATTGTCTCCGGCCTGCCTTCATCAATGGGCGCTCTGCTGGACCTGGTGCGCACCAACTCGAGCAGCCCGCCCAGCGCGCCGGGCAGTCCGCTGGCGATGCCGGCGAAAATGATGATCGAGATGCCGTTGCCCAGGCCGCGCTCGGTGATCTGCTCGCCCAGCCACATGAGGAACATGGTGCCGGCCGTCAGGCTGA
>DAIDKG010000012.1 GCA_027450125.1 Bordetella sp.
TTTTTCGGCGCCGGAGCGGGCGCCGTGGCCCGGCCCGGTTCGAGCGCGGGCGGCGGCACCGGACGGGGGCGGTCCTGCGGGCTGCCGGGCATGTACAGCGGGCCCTTGTAGCCGCAGGCCGCCAGCGCGCCGCAGACGGCCAGCATGGCTACAATGCGAAAGAGGGGACGGCTGTGTGCCGGGTGCGCAAAATGCACAGAAGACTCCGTAATCGATGGCAGGTTGGATTATGACCGAAACCGAATTTCTTGCCCTGGTCGACCAGGTTCTGGACAGCATCGAGAGCCAGGCCGACGACTGGGCGGCCGCGACCGACCTGGACATCGAGACCAGCCGCAGCGGCCATGTGCTGACCCTGGTCTTCGACAACGACATCCATGTCGTGATCAATTCCCAGGCGCCCATGCGCGAAATCTGGGTGGCGGCGCGCAGCGGCGGCTTTCACTACCGCTACGACGGCCGCAGCTGGAACGACACGCGCGGCGGCCCGGCGCTGCCCGAGGCCTTGTCGCAGATCTGTTCCGCGGCGGCCGATGCGCCCCTGACCGTGCGCCTTTAGTTTCAAGCCTGCTCCGGCGCTCGAGCGAACCCGGCTTGCGCCGGGTTCGCGCTTTGTGCGGTCACTGGCCGGCCTTGCTGCCGCCCGCGAGATTGTTCAGGAAGTTGCCCAGCGTGTCCTGTTGCTGCTGCTGCGGCGCGTCCTGGGGGTTGCCGCCCAGGCCCAGCGAGGCCACGGCCTGGCCGGGCGGATATTCCGAAAGATACAGCTCGTTGTTCACCTCGAGCACGCCGTCCGGGCGCGCAAGCGGCGTGGGCATGGGCCGGTCCTTGACCGCGTCCTGCATATAGCCCAGCCAGATCGGCAGTGCCACGCCGCCGCCGGTCTCGCGCGCGCCCAGCGACTTGGGCTGGTCGTAGCCCAGCCATGCGGTGGCCTCCAGGCCCGAGGTGTAGCCGGAGAACCAGGCGTCCATCGAATCGTTGGTGGTGCCCGTCTTGCCGGCGACGATGCGCTTGAGCACGGCGTGCGCGCGCGCGCCCGTGCCATAGGTGGCCACGCCTTCCAGCAGGTTGTTCATGATGTAGTCCACGCGCGGGTCGATGGCGCGGATGGATTCGTCGCCGGCCTGGCTGGGCTTGGCTTGCATGATGACCTTGCCGTCGCTGTCGGTGACGCGGTCGATCAGGTAGGGCGTGACGCGAAAGCCCCCGTTGGCGAACACCGAATAGGCGGCGGCCAGCTGCAGCGGCGTCACGGTGCCCGCGCCCAGCGCCATGGGCAGCACGGCCGGCTGGCGCGACTTGTCGAAGCCGAAGCGGGTCAGGTATTGCTGCGCATAGGCCGGTCCGATGGCCTGCATGATGCGCACCGTGACCATGTTCATGGACTTGTACAGCGCCTGGCGCAGGGTGAGCATGGGCTCGTATTCGTCGCCGTAGTTCTTGGGCGCCCAGGGCTTGGAGCCGGTCTGCGCGGCCGTCAGGAAGAACGGTTCGTTGGATATCTGCGTCGCTGTCGAGAAGCCGCGCTCGATCGCGGCGGCGTAGATGAAGGGCTTGATGTTCGAGCCCGGCTGGCGCCAGGCCTGCGTCACGCGGTTGAAGTTGCCGCGATAGAAGTCAAAACCGCCCACCATGGCGCGGATGGCGCCGTCCTTGGGTGCGAGCACCACCAGCGCGGCCTGCACGGCCGGGTAGTTGATCACCTCCCAGTTGCCGTCGGGGTTCTTGTGCACGTAGACCACCGAGCCGCGCCTGATGCGCACGCCGGGCTTGGCCTTGTCGCCCAGCGCGCGCGCCACGGTCAGGAGCGCCTTCTTGTCGTTGACGGTGATGATCTCCTTGGAGCTGCGCGCCACCGTGATCTGCGTCGGACTGGCCGATAGCACCACGCCGGTCAGCAGGTCGTCGCCGCTGTCGGGGTACTTCTCGAGCACGGCGTCGATGATGTCGTCCAGCTTCTGCGGATCCTGCTCGACATTGGCCGGCAGGTCGATGTTTTCTTCCGGGCCGGGGTAGGGCGCGCGGCGCGTGTATTCGAGCACGCCGTTGCGCAGCGACTGGTAGGCCAGTTCCTGGTCCTTGGCCCGCACGGTGGTGTAGATATTGATGCCGCGCGAATACAGGTCGTCGTGATAGATGTTGTAGAGCAGCTGGCGGGCCAGCTCGGCCGCGTATTCGCCATGCACCTTGAAGGTTCCGGGCGCCGTGCCGGCGCTCGATCGGGTCACGATCTTCTGCGCCATCGCGGTCTGGTATTCGGTCTTCGTCAGGTAGCCCAGTGCCAGCATGCGGCCCAGCACGTAATGCTGGCGCACCTCGGCGCGGGCGAGGTTGGACAACGGGTTGAAGCGCGAAGGGGCCTTGGGGATGCCCGCCAGCATGGCCGCCTCGGCCGGCGTCAGGTCGGCCAGCTTCTTGCCGAAATAGGTGCGCGCCGCGGCCGCGAAACCGTAGGCGCGATGGCCCAGGTAGATCTGGTTCATGTACAGCTCGAGGATCTGGTCCTTGCTGAGCTGCGATTCGATCTTGAAAGTGAGCAGCAGTTCGTAGAACTTGCGCGAATAGGTCTTCTCGGACGAGAGGTAGAAATTGCGCGCCACCTGCATGGTGATGGTGCTGGCGCCCTGCGCCTTGGAGTCCTTGACCAGGTTGGTGATCGCCGCGCGGATCACGCCCGTCCAGTCCACCCCGCCGTGCTGGTAGAAGCGGTCGTCCTCGGCCGAGAGCACGGCCGCCTTCATGAGATCGGGGATTTCCGAGAAGCGCAGCACGTCGCGGCGTTCTTCGCCGAACTCGCCGATGAGCACATGGTCTGCCGTGTACACGCGCAGCGGTATGCGCGGCCGGTAGTCGGTCATGGCGTGCAGGTCGGGCAGGTTGGGCCAGGCCAGGGCCATGGCCATGGATCCCAGCAGCACGCCGCACAGGCCCAGGCCGCCGAAGAAAATGAACGCCTTGAGGATGAACCGCAAGATCCAGGGGCCTGTCGAGGCCGGCTGCGGATCTTGCTTGGAGGAATTTTGTCGGTTGCGCATCGCGGCGATTTTACGGTTGAACTGAATCCGGTTCGGACGGGGAGTGTCAGGGCTCTGTAACAAATGGTCCGGGCTGTGGTACCCGCACAACTGGCGCCGCAATGGGATAATTGCGGCCATGAATACGCAAGTGAATATCGGCGGGG
>DAIDKG010000013.1 GCA_027450125.1 Bordetella sp.
GCCTTCGAGGCCGCGCAGCCGCTTTTCGCTTTTCCAGAAATGGTAGGACAGGCCCGTCTTGCGCTGCAGGCCTATGCGCACGTTCTCCAGCACGGTCAGGTGAGGAAAGACGGCGGAGATCTGGAACGAGCGGATCACGCCGCGGCGCGCGATCTGCGCCGGACGCTCGCCCGTGATGTCCAGGCCGTTGAAGAATATGGAGCCCGACGTGGGCGCCAGGAACTTGGTCAGCAGGTTGAAGCACGTGGTCTTGCCTGCGCCGTTGGGGCCGATGAGGGCATGGATTTGCCCGCGCTCGACCCGCAGGTCGACGCCGTTGACCGCGACGAAACCGCGGAATTCCTTCGTGAGTTTTTTCGTCTCCAGGATCGCATCGCTCATGTGATGTGTCCTCTGCCTTTGTCGTTGTAAATCGACTCTTATATAAAACCTGGCGAGTATGCTGATACTGCCCCCGATTTTCCATAAGGGTTTTACATGGGGAAGGGTTTTACATAGGAGGCGGACTCAGGTCTGGGTCAGGCTTTGGTCTTGGATTTGTAATCGCACAAGTCGGCGATCCCGCATTGCGGGCACTTGGGCTTGCGCGCCACGCAGACATAGCGGCCGTGCAGGATGAGCCAGTGATGCGCGTGCTGCGCGTATTCGGGCGGCGTCACTTTTTCCAGCTTGAGTTCGACGGCCAGCACATCCTTGCCGGGTGCCAGGCCGGTGCGATTGGCCACACGGAAGATATGCGTGTCCACGGCGATGGTCGGTTCGCCGAAGGCGATGTTGAGCACCACATTGGCGGTCTTGCGGCCCACGCCCGGCAGCGCCTGCAGGGCTTCGCGGTCGCGCGGTACCTGGCCGCCGTGGCGTTCCAGAATGAGCCGGCTGGTGGCGATGGCATTCTTGGCCTTGGTGCGGAACAGTCCTATGGTCTTGATGAATTCCTCGAGCCTGTCCACGCCCAGCGCCGCCAGCTTTTCCGGCGTGCCGTACTTCGGAAAGAATTTGCGCGTGGCCAGGTTCACCGATTTGTCGGTAGCCTGGGCCGACAGCAGGACGGCGATGAGCAACTGGAACGGCGTGTCGTATTCCAGCTCGCTTTGCGGATGCGGATTGGCTGCCTGCAGGCGGGCGAAGATTTCGCGGCGCTTGGTGCTATTCATATGCGGGTTTCGATCAGGGACTCGGCGGCATGCCCGCCAGAGGGGGGGCGCCGCGCCGCGGCGCTATTTGCCGCCGGTACGCCGCGCGCGGGCGCGGGCCAGCGCCGATTCTACGGCGTTGCGCTTGCGTTGGGCATCATGCGGCGCGTCCGCCGCGCCGGCGTCTGCTGCATCGACGGGCGCCGGCGCATCGGCCATCAAGGTGGGATTGCTTGCGGCCAGGCGCGCGGCGCGGGCCTGATGGCGCTGACGCGAGCGTCTTGCATCCTCGGGGGTCCAGTTCCGGTCGGCGGGGATCATGGCGATGCAGTCCACCGGGCACGGCGCAACGCACAGGTCGCATCCGGTGCACAGATCGGCGAGCACCGTGTGCATGCGCTTGTTGGCGCCGACGATGGCGTCGACCGGGCAGGCCTGGATGCACAAAGTGCAGCCTATGCAATGCGTCTCGTCGATAACGGCGGTGAGCAAGGGGCCGTGGGCGCCGCGCGTCGTGTCCAGGGGCAGTACAGGCGCCGACAGCAGCGCTGCCAGGGCGGCGATGCCCTCGTCGCCGCTGGGCGGACAGCGGTCTATGGCCGCCTCTCCCGCTGCGATGGCCTGCGCATAGGGGCGGCAGCCCTCATAGCCGCACTTGGTGCATTGCGTTTGCGGCAGCAGCGCGTCGATGCGGTCTACGAGGGTGAAATCGATCACGACTTGCGAATGAATTGCGCGATCCTGGGGCAGATCGTCTCGCGCCAGCGCCGGCCCGAGAAGATGCCGTAGTGGCCAGCCCCCGGAGCCAGATGGTAATGCTTGCGCGCAGCAGGAATGCCGCGGCACAGGTCGATGGCGGCGCGGGTCTGGCCCACGCCGGAGATGTCGTCCAGTTCGCCCTCGATCGCCAGCAGCGCCGTCTTTCTGATGTCGGCCGGCCTGACCGGCTGGCCATCGACCTCCCACGTGCCGTTGGGCAGGCGGAACTCCTGGAACACGACGCGAATGGTGTCCAGATAGAACTCGGCCGGCATGTCCAGCACGGCGTTGTATTCGTCGTAGAAACGGCGGTGCGCCTCGGCATCGCTGTCGTCGCCGCGCAGCAGGTCGAGGTAGAACTCGTAGTGCGACTTAAGGTGGCGGTCGGGGTTCATGGCCATGAATCCCGCGTGTTGCAGGAAGCCGGGATAGACGCGGCGCCCCGTGCCGATATAGTTGGGCGGCACGGTGTGGATGACCTGGTTCTCGAACCAGGCATAGGACTTGGTCGTGGCCAGGTTGTTGACCTGGGTGGGCGACTGGCGCGGGTCGATGGGGCCGCCCATCATCACCATGCTGCGCGGCTGCACGTCGCCCGAGCTGGCCATGAGCGAGACGGCAGCCAGCACCGGCACCGTGGGCTGGCAGACCGAGATCACGTGGGTGTCCGGACCCAGATGGCGGATGAACGTCTGGACGTAGCGCACATAGTCGTCCAGGTGGAACGGGCCGGCCTCGGCCGGCACCATGCGCGCATCGATCCAGTCGGTGACGTACACCTCGTGGTTGGGCAGGAGCGCGCGGACGGTGTCGCGCAGCAAGGTGGCATGGTGGCCCGACATCGGCGCCACCAGCAGCACGCGCGGGTCGCGCGCGCGCCGGGCCGGCAGGTCGCGTTCGAAATGCACCAGCTGGCAGAAAGGGCGGGTCAGCACGCCTGTCGGGCGCACGGCGATCCGCCTGCCGTCGATCTCGACTTCGTCTATGCCCCATGCGGGCTTGTGATAGTCCTTGCCGATGCGGTGCACCAACTCCAAGCCGGCTGCGACCTGGCGTGAAATCGGCATGTATGACAGCGGGCTGGCGGGATCGGTGAACCATTGGGCGCCGGCGTCCGTGAACTCGGCCAGCGGGCGGAGAAATGCCCGCTGCATTTCATGCAACTGATACAGCATGAGTTATTCCTGTCTCCTGAGGCCGGGCAGGTCCGGCTCTTGTGAGCGTGGCGCAACGCCGATTACGCGCGAATTGGCCACATATTAAGAAAATATGTCAGAACAATCACTTGTAATGTGTTTTTCGCGCACGCAGCCGTTGCATAAATGCGACCTGCGGCCGTGCTACCAATAGTTCTCGACGGCCAGATTTCCCGGGATGCCGCGGCGTCCCGGGGCAAAGCCGCGTTCGCCCAGCAGTTTGCGCGCATCGGAGAGCATGGCGGGGTTGCCGCACAGCATGACGCGCGAGCGGGCCGGGTCCAGCTCCAGGCCGGCCAGCCGCTCGAGCCCGCCGTCGACGATGAGCGCGGTCAGGCGGGCCTGGGGCATGCCGGGCAGCGTTTCGCGGGTGGCGATGGGCAGGTAGATCAGGCCCGGGTCCTGGCGGGCCAGGGACTGGATTTCGTCGCGATAGGCCAGTTCTTCGGCGGCCCGCACCCCGTGCGCGAGCACGACGCGGCGAAAGCGCCGGCGCGCTGCAGGGTCGCGCAGGATGGACATATAGGCCGACAGGCCCGTGCCGGTGGCCAGCAGCCACAGATCTTCGCCGTCGGCAAAGCGCTCCAGCGTGAGAAAGCCGAAAGGCGTGCGGTCGACGTACAGGGTGTCGCCCGGGCGCAGCCGAGCCAGCCGGGGGCTGAACTGGCCCTCGGGCACGACGATGGAATAGAACTCGAGTTCGGTCTCTTGCGGCGCCGACACCATGGAGTAGGCGCGCCACAGGCTGGGTGCAGCATCGCAGCCGTCCGCGTTTTCT
>DAIDKG010000014.1 GCA_027450125.1 Bordetella sp.
ATGTCTCGGCGCGGCTGATGGGCCGCGCCGAATTTGCTTGCGCTTAGTTCTTGCTCTTGTCCACCAGCTTGTTCGCGGCGATCCAGGGCATCATGGCGCGCAGCTTGGCGCCGACGACTTCGATCTGCGATTCGGCGTTGATGCGGCGGCGCGAGGTCAGCGTGGGCGCGCCGGCGGCGTTTTCCAGGATGAAGCTCTTGGCGTATTCGCCGGTCTGGATGTCCTTGAGCGCCTTGCGCATGGCGTTCTTGGTGTCTTCGGTGACGATCTTCGGGCCGGTGACGTACTCGCCGTACTCCGCGTTGTTTGAGATCGAGTAGTTCATGTTGGCGATGCCGCCTTCGTAGATCAGGTCGACGATGAGCTTGAGCTCGTGCAGGCACTCGAAGTAGGCCATTTCGGGCGCGTAGCCGGCTTCCACCAGGGTTTCGAAACCGGCCTTGATCAGTTCGACGGTGCCGCCGCACAGCACGGCCTGCTCGCCGAACAGGTCGGTCTCGGTTTCTTCGCGGAAGTTGGTCTCGATGATGCCGGCGCGGCCGCCGCCGTTGGCGCTGGCGTAGGACAGGGCCACGTCGCGGGCCGAGCCGGACTTGTCCTGGTAGACGGCGACCAGGTGGGGCACGCCGCCGCCCTGGGTGTAGGTCGAGCGCACGGTATGGCCGGGGGCCTTGGGCGCGATCATGATGACGTCGATGTCGTTGCGCGGCACGACCTGGCCGTAGTGCACGTTGAAGCCGTGGGCGAACGCCAGGGCGGCGCCCGGCTTGATGTTGGCGTGGACTTCCTTGTTGTAGACGCCGGCGATGTTCTCGTCGGGCAGCAGCATCATGACGATGTCGGCGCGCTTGACGGCCTCGGCCACTTCGGCCACTTCCAGGCCGGCATTGGCGGCCTTGTTCCAGGAGGCGCCGTCCTTGCGCAGGCCGACCACGACCTTCACGCCCGAGTCGTGCAGGTTGAGCGCATGCGCGTGGCCTTGCGAGCCGTAGCCGATGATGGCGACCGTCTTGCCCTTGACCAGAGAGAGATCGCAGTCCTTGTCGTAGAAAACCTTCATGTTCTTGCTCCGTATTTTAGAAATGGGGCGCCGGATTCGTCCGGCATGTTCGGTAAAAAAGGGGGGTTAGATTTTGAGTATGCGTTCGCCGCGGCCGATGCCCGACACGCCCGTGCGCACGGTCTCCAGGATGGCGCTGCGATCCAGCGCCTCGATGAAGGCCTGGTTCTTGCCCTGGTCGCCCGTGAGCTCGATGGTGTAGGACTTGTCGGTGACGTCGATGATGCGGCCGCGGAAGATGTCGGCGGTGCGCTTGACCTCTTCTCGCTCCTTGCCGACCGCGCGCACCTTGATAAGCATGAGCTCGCGCTCGATGTGCGGGCCTTCGGTGAGGTCCACCACCTTGACCACGTCGACCAGGCGGTTCAGGTGCTTGGTGATCTGCTCGATCACCTCGTCCGAGCCGGCGGTGATCAGGGTCAGGCGCGACAGGGTCGCGTCCTCGGTGGGCGCCACGGTGAGCGTCTCGATGTTGTAGCCGCGCGCGGAAAACAGCCCCACCACGCGCGACAGCGCGCCCGGTTCGTTTTCCATGAGAACGGAAATCACGTGTTTCATGTCAGTCTCCGCACGGCCGCCCGAAGGAGGCTGAAGCCCCCTTGGGGGCAGCGAACATAGTGAGCGTGGGGGTCATATGTTCTCCGTTCACAGGTCTTCGGAACCGAGCAGCATCTCGGTCAGGCCACGTCCGGCCTTCACCATGGGCCACACGTTTTCGGTGCGGTCGGTGATGAAGTCCAGGAACACAAGCCGCTTCTTGTGCTTGCCGAACGCCTCGCGCAGCGCCGGCTCGACGTCGGCGGGCTTTTCGATGCGCAGGCCCACGTGGCCGTAGGCCTCGGCCACCTTGACGAAATCGGGCAGCGAATCCATGTAGGACTCGGAATAGCGCGAGCCGTAGTCGATCTCCTGCCACTGCCGCACCATGCCCAGGAAACGGTTGTTCAGGCACACGATCTTGGGCGTGAAGCGGTACTGCTGGCAGGTGGAGAGCTCCTGGATGTTCATCTGGATGGAGCCCTCGCCGGTGATGACGGCGATGTCCGAGTCCGGATTGGCCATCTGCACGCCCATGGCGTAGGGCAGGCCCACGCCCATGGTGCCCAGGCCGCCGGAATTGATCCAGCGGCGCGGCTGGCCGAACTTGTAGTACTGCGCGGCCCACATCTGGTGCTGGCCCACGTCGGAGGTGACGAAGGCGTTGCCGCCGGTGACTTCCCAGAGCTTTTCCACCACGAACTGCGGCTTGATGAGCTCGTTCGAGTTGGCGTACTTGAGGCATTCCTTGCCGCGCCAGGTGTTGACCTGGTCCCACCAGGCCCGGGTCGAAGGCGGCTTGTTCTCGGCCGACGCGGTTTCGTACAGCGCGCACAGGTCCTGGATCACGTCCTTGACGTTGCCGACGATGGGCACGTCCACCCTCACCCGCTTGGAGATCGACGAGGGATCGATGTCGATGTGGATGATCTTGCGCGCGTTCTGCGCGAAGTGCCTGGGGTTGCCGATGACGCGGTCGTCGAAGCGCGCGCCGATGGCCAGCAGCACGTCGCAGTGCTGCATGGCCATATTGGCTTCGTAGGTGCCGTGCATGCCGGGCATGCCCACAAAGCGCGGGTCGGCGCCGGAGGTGGCGCCCAGGGCCATCAGGGTGTTGGTGACGGGCGCGTCGAGCAGGTCGGTGAGCCTGCGCAGCTCGGCTGCAGCATTGGACAGCACCACCCCGCCGCCCGCGTAGACCATGGGCCGCTCGGCGGTGAGCAGCATCTGCACGGCCTTCTTGATCTGGCCCTGGTGCCCCTTGTTGACGGGCGCGTACGAGCGCATGCTGATCTCGCCCTTGGGCGGCGCGTACTTGCACGTGTTGAACGAGACGTCCTTGGGGATGTCGACCAGCACGGGGCCGGGGCGGCCGGTGCGCGCGATGTAGAAGGCGCGCCGCATGGTCTCGGCCAGGTCCTTGACGTCGCGCACCAGGAAGTTGTGCTTGACGCAGGGCCGGGTGATGCCGACGGTGTCGCACTCCTGGAAGGCGTCCTCGCCGATGGCCGCGGTCGGCACCTGCCCGCTGATGATCACCATCGGGATGGAGTCCATGTAGGCGGTGGCGATGCCGGTGACGGCATTGGTCAACCCGGGGCCGCTGGTGACGATGCACACGCCGACCTTGTTGGACGAGCGCGAGTACGCATCGGCGGCATGCACGGCGGCCTGCTCGTGCCTGACCAGGATGTGCTTGAATTTTTCTTGCTTGTAGATTGCGTCGTAGATGTAGAGCACCGCGCCGCCGGGATAGCCGAATACGTGTTCAACGCCTTCTTCGGCCAGGCAGCGCACGACGATATCGGCGCCATTGAGGTCTTGCATGATGGTGTTCCTTTCCTTTACTGGCCCCGGTTTCCTGGCGGTCGAGCCCGTACAGCGGATAGCTGGGCGCAACTGGACGTGGACGGAACCAGGCAACACGACCAGCGCTTTGCGGTTCACGGAACCGCGCCACCCGGACGCCTTGCCGACCCGGCCCGCGCCCGTCAGGATCGCAGGTAGCAAACAGGTCGAAATGGAAGCCTCGATCCAACTCCCCCGGTAAGGGGCGTGCGCTTTGTTGGCGTGACCGATGGCAGGGCAATACTGGAAGGATGAGGCCGGCAGGTAGCCGGCTGGCGCCTTCTGCACGCCCAGTAGCCGGTGAGCCCCTGGGCGCAGGAACCGATTAATGTACAGGGTTGCCGCGGTCCTGGCAAACCGCGGGCTCACTGCCTGCGGCGAAATACCAGCTTGTCGGCGCTGGAGGCCGCCGCGTCGTAGGCATAACCTTCGGCGTCGAACCCCTGCAGCCCCTCGGGCCTGGCGACCTTGTGCTCGATGGCATAGCGCGCCATCAGGCCGCGGGCGCGCTTGGCATGGAAGCTGATGATCTTCCAGGCGCCGTTCTTCCAGTCCTGGAAGACGCACTGCACCACCCTGGCCTTGAGCGCCTTCAGGTCCACCGCCTTGAAATACTCCTCCGAGGCCAGGTTGACCACCACCGGCGCCCTGGCGCCGGCCTGGCGCTCGTTGAGATAGTCGGCGATGGCCGAGCCCCAGTACGCGTACAGATTGCCGCCCTTGGCGGTCTGCAGCCGCGTGCCCATTTCCAGCCGGTAGGGCTGCATCAGGTCCAGCGGGCGCAGCGCGCCGTACAGGCCGCTCAGGATCACGACGTGTTCCTGCGCCCAGTCCAGCTGCCTGGGCGACAGCGAGGCGGCCTGCAGGCCTTCATAGACGTCGCCATTGAAGGCCAGGATCGCCTGGCGCGAATTGTCCTGCGTGAACTTGGGCTTCCAGGCGGCGTAGCGCGCCGCGTTCAGTTCGGACAGGGCCGGGCTCAGGCTCATCAGCTCGGCGATGTCCTGCGCCGACTTGGTCTTGAGCACCTTGATGAGGGCGGCAGCCTGGCTGACGAACAGCGGCTGGGTGTGCGCCTGCACCTGCACCGGCGTGTCGTAGTCGAGCTTCTTGGCGGGAGACAGCAGCAAAAGCATGGATGCGCTCCTTTGCTCAGCGCGCGGTCCAGCCGCCGTCGACCGGGATCGACATGCCGGTGACCTGCGCCGCGGCGTCGGACGCCAGGAAAACCGCCGTGCCGCCCAACTGCTCGGGCGTGACAAACTGCAGCGACGGCTGCTTTTCGCTGAGCAGCTCGCGCGCCGCGTCGTCGGTCGAGATGCCGTCCTTGGCCGCCAGGGCGTCGATCTGTTTTTCCACCAGCGCCGTGCGCACCCAGCCCGGGCAGATGGCGTTGGCGGTGATGCCCTGGCCGGCCGTCTCCAGCGCCGTGACCTTGGTCAGGCCCACCACGCCGTGCTTGGCCGCCACGTAGGCCGACTTGTTGACCGAGCCCACCAGGCCGTGCACCGAGGCGATGTTGATGATGCGTCCCCAGCCCTGCTTCTTCATGAACGGCAGCGCGGCCGCCGTGCCGTGGAAGACGGCCGAGAGGTTCAGGCCGATGATGGCGTCCCACTTGTCGACCGGAAAGTCCTCGATCTGCGCCGTGTGCTGGATGCCGGCGTTGTTGACCAGGATGTCGATGCGGCCCAGCCTGGCCGCCGCGTCGCCCACCATCTTGCGCACGGCCTCGCCGCGCGACAGATCGGCGCCGTCGTACAGCACCTTGACGCCGTGCTTGGCGGCCAGGTCGGCGCGCAGCGCCTCGATCTGGCCGGCATCGCCGAAGCCATTGAGCACGATGTCCGCGCCGTTCTGGGCGAAGGCCGTGGCAATGCCCAGGCCGATGCCGCTGGTCGAACCGGTGACGACGGCGACTTTTCCTTTCAACAACATGGGGAACTCCTCTGGCTTTGGATTTTTTGCGGCCGCGCCGATCGGCGCGGCAACGTTGCTTGCAGGTAACACGCACAGTTTAGTGGGTGCGTCACGGCGCCAATCCGGGCGAATCCGCTTTCATACCGGACCTCCCTACGGTAAATTTGCATTTCATTTCAATTTGCATCAAATTTTCATTTGTAAAGGCGGCATGCAGGGCACCGAGGATATTCGGCATTCCGGCGCGCGAATCGGGCAGCGCCTGCACGCGGGGGTTGCCGCCGTCTGCGTGCTGCTGCTGGCGCTGGTCATGAGCCTGCTCTGGTCGCAGTACGGCGACTACCAGGACACGCGGCATGCCGAGTCCGCCTTCCAGACGCTGCGATCCGCCCTGACCGGCATGGAAAAAGCCTCGTTCGAGCGCGGCCCTTCCAACGCCGCCATGGGCGAGGAACTGCC
>DAIDKG010000015.1 GCA_027450125.1 Bordetella sp.
GGCCCTGCTCATGACGGCCCCGAAGCTCGGCCGGGCGATCTCCAGGCACAGGCCCGAACCGGTGCCGCCGGCATCATTGCTTGTCGAACCAGGCCTTCCACTCGGGCACGGCATGCGCGAACGTGCCCCGGTGGGTCGTGGCACCGGTCGATACGGCCTGCACCAGGGTATTGCCGCTGCCCATCGCCTGTTGATAGGTCGCCGCCAGCCGCCCCAGGCCTGTGCTGATCGCCTCGTCCGTCTCGCCATAATAATTGCGCACCGGCGTGCGGATCACCCAGCGGTAGGCCTGCGTCGAGGCGACCAGGCGGCCGTAGGCCGAATCGGCGAAAAACTGCGGATCGAAGTATTGCTTGCGGATGAGCTTGTGCAGATCGGTGGGCAGATCCGCGGGATTGAAGGGCTCGCGCAGATAGGCCTTGCGCGCCACGTCGTAGTATTTGGGATTGATAAGCGAGCGCGCCAGTCCGGGCACGCCGTAATAGTGCTCGAAAGAAAAGGCCGACAGGATGAAGAGCGAGTTCACCCAGTCGGCATCGTTCTTGCGCGGAAAATTCAAAAAGCCGTTCAAAGCCATGAACACATCGACAGGGGCGCTGGCGGTGGCCGCAGCCTGCACCGGCACGCCGGCATGCTCGAGTTTTTCCAGAAACGCCATGGTGACGAACCCGCCCTGCGACCAGCCGGCCAGAAAGAGCTTGTCGCTCTTGCGCTTGAGGTCGGCGAGCACGGCCCTCGATGCCGTCAGCATGTCGTAGCAAGCCTGCTGGTGACTGGCCTTGACCATATAGCCCTCGGGCTCGGTCGAATCCCCCAGGCCGAAATAGTCCGCGCCGATCAGGGCATAGCCCTGCCCCGCGAACTGCGCGATCATCAGCTGGGTCTCGGGCGATTCGTCCGGGTACGACGGAACCTGGTGCTTGCCGTACACAGTACCGTGCTGATACGACACCATCGGCAATGTGCTTGCCGCCGTGTCGGGCACCGCGACCAGCCCTGTCGCCATCGTGGGCTGATTGCCCCGCTCCGGAATGACGGACGGGTACGTCACGCGATACAGCAGGACCGCATTGCGCGCCGGGGTGTATTGCACCCTGGTACCGGCAAATTGCGGTATTTCCTTCTGCAGAATGTGATCGAGGCGCTCGACATCCCAGCGCGCGATGAGGTGGTAGCGAACGCCGGAGTTGAGCACCACGTCGGCCGGCAGCGCCGCCCTGGCAGGACTCCAGAGACCGCCGGCGGTGAGGATCAGGGTGAGGCCCAGGCGCGCGGCCAGGCCGGCACGGCGCAGGAAAGCAGCGATACGGGTTTGCATGGATAGGGTCGACATCGCATGGAAATGGCTTGCGCCGGACGGCGGCAGTTTACTGCAGGCCCCAATCCCCAGGGTCCGGCGCATCCGCTACGCCGGCCGCATCACGCAGCCAGCGCCCGGGCGATGGTCCCGACCGTCTTGAGCGCCGCATGGAATTTTTTGTCGTCCGGATGTCCGAAGTTGATTCGCACATGGTGCTTGAAGCGATGGTCGGCCGAGAACAAATGGCCTGGCGCCAGGCTGATGCCTTGCGAAAGGGCCAGCCGGTGCAGCTCCAAGGCGTCGACCCGAGGCGGAAGCTCCACCCAGATGAAATAGCCGCCTTCCGGCTGCGTGGCCCGCGTGCCGGCCGGAAAGTGCCTGGCAATGCCGCGCAACGTCGCATGCCGATGCCGTGCCAGCGTCGCCCGCAGTTGGCGCAGATGCCGGTCATACCCGCCGCGTTCAAGGTATTCGCTCAAGCCCTCCTGCGACGGCAAGGGCGCGGCGATGGAACTCATGAGCTTGCGCTGCGCCACCTCGCGGGCGAAGCGGCCCGCCGCGACCCAGCCGACGCGGTAGCCCGGCGCCAGCGACTTGGAGAAGGAACTGCAGTGCATGACCCAGCCCGCGCGGTCCCACGCCTTGGCGGGCCGGGGCTTGCGGGTGCCGAAGTACAGCTCGCCATACACGTCATCTTCGATCAGCGGCACCTCGCGCCTGGCGAGCAGGTCCACCAGCGCCTCTTTGGCATCGTCCGGCATCAGACTGCCCAGGGGATTCTGGAAATTGGGCATGAGCCAGCAGGCCTTGACCGGATGCCGTTCCATGACCGCAGCCAGCGCGGCCACGTCGATGCCCGTGCGCGGATGGGTGGCGATTTCGACGGCGCGCAGCTTGCGTCGTTCCAGCGCCTGCAGCGCGGCATAGAAGGTCGGGGATTCCACGGCCACCAGGTCGCCGGGCTGGGTGACGCTCTCCAGGCACAGGTTCAGCGCCTCCATCGCGCCGTTGGTGATGACCAGTTCCTCGGTGTCCACGCCGCAACCCATGCCGAGATAGCGCAGGCCGATCTGGCGGCGCAACGCGGCGCTGCCAGGCGAAAGGTCTTCGACCGTGCGCCAGGGGTCCAGCCGGCGCAGCGCCTTGCCCGTGGCGAGCGCGAGCTTGGGCAAAGGGAACAGCAGCGGGCTGGGGAAGGCCGACCCCATCGGCACGAGCGCCCGGTTCCTGGCGTGGCCCAGCACCTGGAAAACCAGTTCGGACACCTCGACGGCGCGCTCTTTCGCCACCGGCATGGAGCCCTCGGGCTCCTGCTGCCAGCTCACCGTGTGGCTGACGAAATAGCCCGAGCGCGGGCGGGCCTCGATCAGCCCGCGCGCCTCCAGCAGGTAGTACGCCTCGAAGACGGTGGACGGACTCACGCCCCGGCTGCGGCTCGCCTGCCGCACCGAAGGCACACGCTCGCCCGGCCGCAACTGGCCGTGTGCAATGGACTCGGCGATCTCTTGTGCGAGGGCTTCGTAGCGCTTCATGGTGTTTTGTCATCGCGTGCATCTGATATGCACAAGTTGCGGATCGATGCCACTGTACTTTTACAAGATTTTTCTTGGCAAATTAACTTATTCGGCTCATCTGATCTGCTGTTTATTCGATGAATCTGAGTCTGTAATTTGGGCGGCTGCCCTGGCACAGTAGCGGCTACAGGCGTGAGGATCGTCGCGGGATCCTATGCCGCATCCAATTCGGCTCGAACCATTCGTTTACCTGGCTACGGCTAATTTCCAGGCTGCTGTGCAGCGCTTTGAGGACATCATGGAGTGGGTTCCTATTTTCTTGATCACGTTCAAGCTGCTCGTGCTGGGCACGTGCATTTTCTTCGCCATCAAGTCTCATCATGACGGCGAAAAGGAAGAGAAAGAAAAAGAGAAGAAAAGAGCAATCAACGGATCGTAAACGCCGGCATACTGGCTTACATTCGTGCAGCTAAATTTCCTGCCGTGATTCACGGCCTGGAAAGGTCTACGAGACTCCGGCCAAATCTGGAAAAACAAAAAGCCCCAAAAATCATTGAGTTTTTGGGGCTTTTTAGTATTTCTTGGCGGACAGAGGGGGATTCGAACCCCCGATACGCTATTCACGTATACACGCTTTCCAGGCGTGCGCCTTCAACCGCTCGGCCACCTGTCCTGATCCGGCAATTTCGCGCGAGAAACCAGCAACGGCCGGACTAAGCAAGCGCGAAAAATCGGTAATCGACGATTCTAGCAGAAATCCTCTACATACGTATCGCTCTCCCGCCTCTCGGCCCGCAGGATGGCCAACGGCGCAAGCGGCCGGGCGCAGGGCAGGCCCATCGTTCATGGGATGGAACTGTGTGTGCGAATGAGGCCGCCTAGCGATACGGCTCCCTCGCCCTTATCCTCTTTCCATGTCCCGCGCCCTCGACGCGGACACCTGGAAACGCAAGCTTGGAGACCGCATGAAGAACATCCTCGGCATCTATAGCGCCCCTGGGCAGCACTGGGTCGGCGACGGCTTTCCCGTTCGCTCGCTGTTCGGCTACGACGGCCTGGGCCGGCAACTGAGCCCCTTCCTGCTGCTCGACCACGCCGCGCCCACCCGCTTCGAACCGGCCGCGCGGCCCCGCGGCGTGGGCCAGCATCCGCACCGCGGCTTCGAGACGGTGACCATCGTCTACCAGGGCGAGCTGGAGCACCGTGACTCCACCGGCGCGGGCGGCACCATAGGCCCCGGCGACGTGCAGTGGATGACCGCCGGCGGCGGCATCCTGCACGAGGAATTCCACTCGCGTGCCTTCACCGCAAGCGGCGGCACCATCGAAATGGCGCAGCTCTGGGTCAACCTGCCAGCCAGGGACAAGATGACCGAGCCCAACTACCAGACGCTGCTGGATGCGCAGATTCCTTCGGTGGATCTGCCCGGCGGCGCGGGCCGGGTGCGGGTGATCGCGGGCGAATTCGACGGGCGTCGCGGGCCGGCCCGCACGTTCACGCCCATGGACGTGTGGGATATTCGCCTGAACCAGGGCGGCCTCGGCCGTTTCCCGGCGCAGGACGGCCGCACGCTGGCCGCGGTCGTGCTGCGCGGCACGGTGCAGATCGACGGCAACGCCATCGCGCGCGAGGGCCAGCTGGTGCATTGGGACCGCAGCG
The DNA here is from genome assembly GCA_027450125.1 of Bordetella sp. Lineage (GTDB taxonomy): Bacteria > Pseudomonadota > Gammaproteobacteria > Burkholderiales > Burkholderiaceae_B > Bordetella. The sequence continues at coordinate 4,474 of DAIDKG010000015.1, forward strand.
GCGGCACGGTGGACATCGAGGCCAACAGCGACGCAGTGCTGCTGTGGCTGTCGGGCGAACCCATCGACGAACCCGTGGTCGGCTACGGCCCGTTCGTGATGAACAGCGAAAGCGAAATCCGCCAGGCCGTGTCCGACTTCAACAGCGGCCGTTTCGGACGACTCGAAAAATAATAGAATCGCCGGGGAGACATTCGGGCGCTCCGCAAGAAAACCAAGGAACCGTTGCGGTGATAAACAAAATCCAGCCCTCGATCATGCAGGCGCTGCAAGTCATACCCGACGGCGCCTCGATCCTGGTGGGCGGGTTCGGCGAGGCCGGCATTCCCTTCGAGCTCCTGCATGCGCTGCGCGACCTGGGGCGGCGCGAGCTGACGATCATCAGCAACAACAGCGGCACCGAGCAGGTGGGCATCGCCGCGCTGATCGTGGCCGGACTGGTGCGCAAGATCATCTGCTCGCATCCGCGTCCACCCAAGTCGGAGGTCTTCGCGGCGGCCTACCGCGCGGGCAAGATCGAGCTGGAAGTGGTGCCCCAGGGCACCCTGGCCGAGCGGCTGCGCGCCGCGGGCGCCGGACTGGGGCCGTTCTTCACGCCCACCGGCTATGGCACGCTGCTGGCCCAGGGCAAGGAGACGCGCACGGTCGACGGCGTGAACTACGTACTCGAGCACCCGCTGCACGGCGACTTCGCGCTGGTCAGGGCCGATCTGGGCGACCGCATGGGCAACCTCACCTATCGCTGGGCCGCGCGCAACTTCAACCCCGTGATGTGCATGGCGGCGCGCCACACCATCGCCCAGGTCAATCGCGTGGTCGAACTGGGCGAGCTCGCCCCCGAGCACGTGATGACGCCGGGGATCTTCGTGCAGACCGTGGTGCCTGTGGGACAAGAATGACCATGACGACGAACGCCCTGCGCCTGACGCGCCAGCAGATCGCCCAGCGGGTGGCGCATGACATTCCCGACGGCTCGGTAGTCAACCTGGGCATCGGCATTCCGACGCTGGTGTCCGACTACCTGCCCGCGGACCGCGAGATCCTGATGCACA
>DAIDKG010000016.1 GCA_027450125.1 Bordetella sp.
GCTTCCACGCCCATCAGCTTGCCGGTTCGCATGTCCACTTCGGGTTGGTAGTGCAACACGAACTCGCCGCGCTCACAGCCCTTCTTGATAGCGCCGAGTTCCTCGTGCCGAACCCTTACCGCAGCATCGCTGACGACATCGAATGTGTGATGCTGGTTTTTGCCCGCTTGCTTGGCCAGGTACATCGCCTGGTCCGCATGGCGCAACAGGTGCTCCGCATCCGAGGCGTCCGTTGGGTAGATCGTGACACCGATGCTCGCCGTGACCGTCAGCGTGAGAGGCCCGAGCATGACGGGTTCCGCAGCCAGCATCTGCAGCCGCTGGATCAGCGGCCCCAGGTCTTGCACGCTCTCCAGATCACCAAGCACCGCTACGAACTCGTCACCTCCGAGCCGGGCGAGAGTGTCACCATCACGCAGCGCCGCCTTCAACCGCTTAGCCATGTGCATCAGCACCTGATCGCCCACGGCGTGGCCAAACTGGTCATTGATCGATTTGAATCCGTCGAGATCCACGAAAGCTATCCCGACGATGTGGCCGTTGCGGTCGGCATGCGCCATGGCCTGTTCCAGGCGATCACCCAGGAGGTTGCGATTCGGCAATTGGGTCAACAGGTCGTAGTGCGCCATTCGGGCCAGTTTCGCGTTGGCCTCGCGCAGCTGTTGATTGGTCGCCTCCATGGCGGCATGCATCGCCACGCGTTCGCTGATGTCGCGCACGATCATGCTGGAGTAGTTCCTGCCGCTGCTGTCCTTGTAGAGGCTCGAGGAAATCTCGGCTTCGAAGCGGCTGCCGTCGCCTCGGACCATACGCATCTCGCCGATGACCTGGCCTTCCTGCGCGCGCTTGCGCGCCAAAGCATCCGATCGCGGGTCCAGCAGGTCGACCAGGCCATGTCGGCCGGCTTGTCGAAGCTCGTCTTCGCTGCGACGGAACATGGCACAGGCTGCCGGGTTCGCAGCCACAACGCCGCCATCATCCGGCGTGGTCAACAGCACGGCGTCCATGCTGTGCTCGAACAGAGCACGAAAGCGCGTTTCGCGATCTTGCAAATCCTCCCGTAGTCTGTGCATCTGAGTGATATCGTTGAGCGAAACAACGATCTGTTTCATACGGGCCTGTCCATCGAAAACAGGATCCGCTCGGCAAATGACCCAAGTGATCGCGGGATCCAATGGCTTGCGGATTCCGACGATGATGTTTTCCACGCGACTTCGCGTCAAGAGGACCTGGGATACCGGATACTGCGCTACCGGCATGGTGGTCCCGTCCTGGTTGAGAAAGCACCAGGTTGAATCGACAAGCGCCTTGCCCTGCATCTGGTCCATCGTGAGCCCCAGTACGCGGCAGGCTTCCGGATTCGCGCGCAGCACGGCCCCTTCGCCATCATGTACCACGAGTCCCATCATGAGCTGATCGACGAGTTGGCGTTGTGCGGCCTCGCTGGCGCGGGTCGCTTGCGCGCTGAGCTCTCGCTCTTTCTCCCAAGCCGCCTCTCGCCTACGTAGGTAGCGTGCCGCCAACTTGAGCACGATGCTCATCAGGCCGGTAAGAATCAGCGGTGCGAGCAGCAGACGTGCCCATTCGCCGACGAATTGCCGCTTAGACTGCAGAGTGAAAACGGTGAGGGGAAAACTTTGAAGGCGATGAAAGGCGCTCACGAACTGCTGGTGAGGTGCCGCGGCGATCGGCCCCTGTTCCACACCCGAAGCCGGAAAGCCGTGCTCACGGAGGTAACCGAACAGCGCCCCGGTCCGCGGCTTGCCGAGCATGGAAACCAGATCAGAGCCTGCTGGTAGCGGGTAGCGACTCAGGAGGTAGCCATCATCACCGAGCAGCCCCAGGGTCATCGTTCTCGTCGCCGGCGCATCACGCCAGAAATCCACGAGGAAATCGGTGGGAACGACGGTGGCAAGGATGGCCAGCGGCCGCTGCTGGCCATCGCGCAACACATAGCGCATTGAGAAGGTCCAGGCATGCGTGAGCCTCCCCAGCTGGGGACGCCCAATCAAGACGCCTGGTCGACTCACGTCCTCTTTCAGGAATGCGCGCATGGATGGCTGGTCCCCAATATAGGGCAGATCGCTCAGGCTGGAGCGGTCTGAACTGGCCAGTACGTGACCGTCCATGTCTGCCAGAAACACGAGGGAGATCTCGGGGCGATGACGCTTGTAAGCGGCAAGCTGCTGCTGAACTTCGCGCAAGTTGGTCAACCGCTGCGGGGACTGCTCGATGCCATCGGCAAGCGACAGCAAGCCTGACTGCTCTGAGGAGAAAAAGGCATCGAGGGAGCGACTCATCAGCAACGCGACCGAGTCCATGTCGCGTATCTGCTCGGCCTTCACGTTTTGCCATGTGTAGTAGGCGAAGAAGGCCAATGACATCCACAGAACACATATGCCGACATTGGCCAGCGTGCCCAGTGAGCGCGCAGCAGCCGATGGCTTGACGGGGTGCTCCATGTGATGTGCCTCGATAAGCGCGACTCCAAGCCTTGGCGGGGAGGTTTCCCGGCCCTTAGCACGTGCAAAAAATAATAATACCGCGAGCGATACCACCCGGCTCATTGGGGGCGTCCCCGTCAGTCAGTTCATAAGTATGTGGGTGGCAGTCGGACTCGCGGGTTCCGGGATGCGCCCGTCAGTGACCACTCCCATTTCGGACATTCTTGCAGCCTGGCCGCTGGAGAGGCCAAGCAGATGCCAGCCCGAGCCCCTGCGGGGAAAGTGCAGCGAGCCGTTCATCCCACCGAAAACTTGCCAGCAACCTCGCATCCCTTGTCTTCTGGATGCCTTGCATGTCGATTCAGCCTAGGCGGGCTCGCGCCGCAGGCGCGCTCAGGCGCGCATATAGCCCCATCCCTGCGCCTGGCGCTGGGCGATGTGCAGCACGGCGGCGGCAACCACTGCAATGCCGGGCGGCGCATTCAGCGCGTTGGCTTCCAGTGTGTTGCGGCACAGGCGCAGGTGCGTGTCCAGCGGATCGGGACGCTCCAGGGCCGCGGCCACGGCGCCGGCGTTGGCGACCAGTTCCACCTCGGCATCCGGCGCGGCCTTGAGCAGGTTGGCCAGGTTGCGGCGGGCGCGTTCGAGCGCGCCCGGGGTGGGCGCGTGGATCAGCAGGCGGACGGGGGCGGTGCTCATGATCTTCTCGCGTTCGGGTTCAGTCCAGTTCCAGGCCCAGCTCGGCCGACAGATGCTCCACATAGTCCGTCAGGCGCGGGTCCTTGCGATCACGCGGCCGCGGCAGGTCGATGACCAGGTTTTCCTCCACCTGCGCCGGGTGGCCGCCCAGCACCACCACGCGGTCGGCCAGGAAAACGGCTTCGTCGATGTCGTGGGTCACGAACAGCACCGCCGCGCCGGTCACCTGCCACAGGCGGATCAGTTCGGTCTGCAGCTTGTGACGGGTGAGCGCGTCGACCGCGCTGAAAGGTTCGTCCATCAACAGCAGGTCGGGCTTGACGGCCAGGGCGCGGGCGATGCCCACGCGCTGCGCCTGCCCGCCCGAGAGCTGGTGCGGCCAACGCTCGCCCAGTTCGGCCAGGCCCGTCAGCTGCAGGGCCTCGTCCACGCGAGCGCGCTTTTCGCCGGCCGGCAAGTCCAGCGTTTCCAGGCCGTAGGCGATATTGTCGGCCACGCTGCGCCACGGCAGCAGGCGCCCGTCCTGGAACACCACGGCGCGGCGGCGGCTGCCCGGCCGGCGCGGCAGGGTCAGGCGCATCTGGCCTGCGGCGGGCTCGATCAGGCCGGCCGCCAGGCGTAGCAGAGTGGACTTGCCCACGCCCGAGCCGCCCACCACCGCCACGAATTCGCCGGCGGCGATGTCCAGCGACAGGTTCGAGATGACCGGGTGTTCCGCGCCGGGATGCGTATAGCCCAGGGCTTCGAATTCGATTACGGACGCCATGCCAGCACCTTTTTTTCCAGTCCTACATAAACCAGGTCGCTCAACGCGTAGACCACCGAAATCGCCAGCATGTAGACCACCACGGCGTTGTAGTCGCCCACGCCCGCCGCCGCGTTCATCTCCTGGCCCATACCTGGAACGCCCAGCAATTCGGCGGCGATCAGCGTCATCCAGGCCTGGCCGATGCCGGCGCGGACGCCGGCCAGCGCGCCGGGCGCGATGGCCGGCAGCGTGATGCTCCAGGCGCGCGGCCAGTAGCGGCCCTGGCCGAAGCTGCGCGCCAGTTCGTAGAGGCGCGGGTCGATATGGCGCACCGCGCCGTAGGTGGCGAAGTAGTTGATCCAGAACACGCCGATGGAGATGACGAAGGCGGCGCCCGCGTGGGTGACCTTGAACCAGGCAATGGCAAAGACCACCCAGGCCAGGGGCGGGATGGGCCGCAGTATGCGGACCAGATAGGCCTGCAGCAGATCCAAGCGCGGCAGCGTGGCTGCCGCCAGCCCCCAGGCGATGCCCGTCAGCGTGCCCAGTCCCAGTCCCCAGAAGTAATGGATCAGGCTGGAGCCAACGGCCGGCAGCAGCCGGCCCGAACGCCATTCCGCCATGAAGGCGGCCGGCACCGCAAAGGGATCGGGCAGCGTTTCGGGGTTGACCCAGCCGAACGCGCCCGCCGCTTTCCACAGCAGCACGAACAGGACGACGCCGGCCGTGCCGTACAGCACGCTGCGCAGACGGGATTTCATTGCTTGGCGAGCGCCTTGGCCGCCGCGTCGTAGAAGCGGGTGTCGAACAGGCGGTTCATATCGACCAGCGGACCTGTCTGCGCGTCCGTGTCTTTGAGGAATTGCTGCAATGCCTGCGTGGCGGGAATGATGACGTTGGGATCGGCCTGGAACTGGTTCCGGGAATTGCGGATGGCCTGCTCGACCAGCTTGACCGGCAGGCGTCCGCCCGCCACGTATTTCTGCACCAGCGGCGCGGCCTTGGCCGGATCATCGCGCAGCAGTGCCGTGGCCGAGATCTGCTCGGCCACCAGCGCCTTGACCAAGTCCGGGTGCTGGTCGATGAGCTGGCCGCGCACCAGCAGCACGGCGCCGGGCTGGTGCGGGAACAGATCGGAGCCGCGCGCTACCACGCGCGCCTTGGGTTCCTTGTCCAGCACCGTGGTGACGGTCGGTTCGAGAATCGCGGCGGCGTCGACGGCGCCGGTCAGCAGCGATTGCTGGATCTGCGCCTCGCCCTGCGTGATCAGCTTGTAGGAGGCGGGATCGGCCTTGATGCGCTTGCGCAGCCAGTACTGCAGCGCCGCTTCGGGCACCGAGCCGCGCGGATAGCTGGCGATGACCGGCACGCGGCCCTTGTCCTTGGCAAAGCGCGCAAAGGCCGTGGATGCGTCGCTGCCCTGGGCAAAGTAAGGCGCCAGGTCGCCCCGCGCCACCAGGCTGACCTGTTCGACGATATTGGATGCCACGACCTTGAAATCGCCCCCTTTGGCCGCGACCACCAGCGCCGGGCCGATGCCGACGTAGGCTGCGTCCAGCTGACCGGCCAGAATGGCCTGGACCATGGCCGGGCCGCTCTGGAACTGCACGAGCTTGGGCGGCGCGCCGTCGACGACGGGCAGGGCATGCTGGCCGGCCGCAACGAACAACTGCGCTGAGGGGAGAATGGGCAGGTAGCCGATCTGAAGCGGGGCGGCCGATGCGGCGGCGGTCATTGCCGCCGACGCCGCGGCGGCCAAACCCAAAGCCAGTGCGGCTCGGGCAAGAATGCGTTTCATGTTCTTGAATCCAAATAACTGTGCGCCTGCCAACGAGGCGTTTTATATATTTTATTTACATAAATAAATGTTCTTTATATCCATTTGGAATAAGGAAATTCGGATTTGATGACCCGTTTTGCTCGGCAAATCAGTGAAAGTCTTCTTCGCGCTGATGGCGGACGGCAAGCACCGTGACCTTTCCCGGACCGGCGATCTCATAGAGCGCGACGTAGCCCGTCGCGCCGAAGGGAATGATCAGTTCGCGACGCAGGCCATTGCCTGCATCGCTCTTGCGATAAATGAAAGGCGTTTTGGCCAGGTGTGTTTCGAGCGCTGTTTCGATGGCTGCAAGCGCGCGTTCGGCCAAATCCAGGTCCTCGAGGGTTTGGGCGCGATCGAGCAAGTAGGCGTAGAGGCGAAGCAGGTCTTCCCGGGCGGCCGGGGCGAATTCGACCTCGTAAATCATTTCGACGACACGGCGCGCGCTTGCAGCTGCCTGCGCTTGTCATCCAGCATTTCTCGTAGTTCACCAACGACTTGATTGGCTGGAAGCGATTTTCCGGTGCGTTGGAATTCCTGCCAGGCTGCCTCGCCGCGCGCATGAAACGCTGCCTGGGCATGCCGATATTCGATCGCGCTGCGCACCGTCGCTTCGACGAATGTGGACAGGCTTTCGCCTTCCCGCAGCACGGACTCGGCGGCGGCACGCAGCTCGGGCTCGACGCGGACTTGGGGGAGGATGGCGGTTTTCATGGTGAAAATTGTGCTGCGTTTGCGTTGCAGGGTCAACCAGGGGAACGCACGAATATCCCATGTCCAGGTGGCTGCCATGGATAGGGAACGACGGCATCGCTCCCGATACGCCGATAGAGCGAAGTTTTCAGTTTTTCAGCCTGCAAGAAACCGCCGGATCACCGCCGTGAAGGCGGCAGGGTCGTCGAGCATCACATCAGGTGGTCGCTGTCGGCAAGCGTGTGTCGCCCGGCGCATTTTTCCAGCGACCAATCCGGCACGCCTTGGTGCCGGCCTTAGCCCAGCATGTCCGGCGCGGCGTGCAGGTGCTCGTAACCGGCGACATCCAGCGTGCCGATGAAGCCGTGAATGAAGACGACAGGCGCGCGAGGATTCATGTTTGAATGCCGGTCGGTGACGGATCCCCATCTTATCTGCGGCCATCGGGTTCCACGATGACCGGAAGATGCCGCGCACGCGGCCTGCGGTTTCGGTTTTGTGCCGCTCGAATCACCCGCTACAATCTCCCAATCCTGAGGAGCGCTGCGACGTTTCCTGCTGGCGGCCCGATCCGCCAGGGACCGCCAGGCTCAGGAATCCTTTTTGGAGCGTGGCCTCTGCCGCATTCCAGCAACGGCGCTCACCTTCGTCGCATTGGCGTAAAGGTGAGGCTGTACATGTATGTGTCTCCTTTGCCGCCGGCGCGACGCCGAGTGTCGACAAACTTTACTGGAGCACGAAACATGACCCAATCCACTGACTACATCGTCGCCGACATGTCCCTGGCCGGCTGGGGCCGCAAGGAACTGGCGATCGCCGAAACCGAGATGCCCGGCCTGATGGCCATCCGCGAGGAATTCGGTTCCAAGCAGCCCCTGAAGGGCGCGCGCATCGCCGGCAGCCTGCACATGACCATCCAGACCGGCGTGCTGATCGAGACGCTGGTGGCCCTGGGCGCCGAAGTGCGCTGGGCATCGTGCAACATCTTCTCGACGCAGGACCATGCCGCCGCAGCCATCGCCGCGACCGGCACGCCGGTGTTCGCGGTCAAGGGCGAGACGCTGGAACAGTACTGGGAATACACCCACAAGATCTTCGAATGGCCCGGCGAGCAGGCGAACATGATCCTGGACGACGGCGGCGACGCCACCTTGCTGCTGCATCTGGGCGCCAAGGCTGAAAAGGACATCTCCGTGCTGGCCAAGCCCGGCAGCGAAGAAGAGCGCGTGCTGTTCGCGGCCATCAAGAAGACGCTGGAGCGCGATGCGAAGTGGTATTCCTCGCGTCTGTCGCAGATCAAGGGCGTGACCGAAGAGACCACCACCGGCGTGCATCGTCTCTATCAGATGTCGCAGAAGGGCGATCTGGCCTTTGCGGCCATCAACGTCAACGATTCGGTGACCAAGTCCAAGTTCGACAACCTGTACGGCTGCCGCGAATCGCTGGTGGACGGCATCAAACGCGCCACCGACGTGATGATCGCCGGCAAGATCGCCGTGGTGGCGGGCTTCGGCGACGTGGGCAAGGGCTGCGCCCAGGCCCTGACCGCCCTGCGCGCGCAGGTGTGGGTGACCGAGATCGATCCGATCTGCGCCCTGCAGGCCTCGATGGAAGGCTACAAGGTCGTGACCATGGACGAGGCGGCCGCGCATGCCGACATCTTCGTCACGGCCACCGGCAACTACAACGTCATCACCCGCAAGCACATGGACGCCATGAAGGACCAGGCCATCGTGTGCAATATCGGCCACTTCGACAACGAAATCGACGTCGCCTCGATCGAAGACCTCAAGTGGGAAGAGATCAAGCCGCAGGTCGATCACGTGATCTTCCCCGACGGCAAGCGCATCATCCTGCTGGCCAAGGGTCGCCTGGTGAACCTGGGCTGCGCCACCGGCCACCCGTCGTTCGTGATGTCCTCGTCTTTCGCCAACCAGACCATTGCGCAGATCGAGCTCTTCACGCGCAACGACGCCTACACCAAGGGCGAGGTCTATGTGCTGCCCAAGCACCTGGACGAAAAGGTCGCGATGCTGCATCTGAAGAAGCTGGGTGTGAAGCTGACGACGCTGACCCAGCAGCAGGCCGACTACATCGGCGTGCCGGTGCAGGGTCCGTTCAAGGCGGATCACTATCGGTACTAAGCTGGGTTGCTTGTGTCCTTGAGGCGCCGCCGACAGGACTGCGCAAGTTCCGATGCTCGCCGCTCCTGCGGCCTGCGCAGACGCCACCGGCGGCGAGCATCGGGATTGCGCAGGGCAGCCTCGGCGACTTAGGAACTCGGATCGCCCTCAGCCTTATCAACAGCACGATTTTCAACAAGGAGCATCACCATGAACCTGATCCTGGTCTGGATACTGAACGCTGTGGCTCTGCTGGTCGTGGCTTACATACTCCCTGGCATCACCGTCGCCAGCTTCGGCTCGGCACTGATTGCCGCGCTCGTGCTGGGCCTGCTCAACATGCTGGTCAAGCCGGTGCTCGTCCTGCTTACCCTGCCCATCACCATCGTCACGCTCGGCCTCTTCCTGGTCGTGCTCAACGCGCTGCTGTTCTGGCTCGCCGGCTCCATCCTGCGCGGCTTTCAGGTCGGCGGCTTCTGGTGGGCCGTGGGCGGCGCCATTCTCTACAGCATCATCTCGGGCCTCTTGTCCCGCATCATTCCCTGACGGCCTGCCATGACCGATACCACTCCCGCCTACAGTCTCGAATTCTTTCCGCCGCGCGATCCGGCCGGGCACGAGCGCCTGGTCGAGACCGCCAGGCGCCTGCTGGCGGTACAGCCCAGGTACGTCAGCGTCACCTTCGGCGCAGGCGGATCGACCCAGGCCGGCACGGTCGAGGCCGTGCGTGCGTTGCGCGCACTGGGCTGCGATGCAGCCCCGCATCTGTCGTGCATAGGCTCCACGCGCGCCCGGCTGAGCGAGATCCTGCAGGCCTACAAGTCCGAAGGCGTCAGGCGCCTGGTGGCGCTGCGCGGCGACCTGCCTTCGGGCATGGGCGGCGACGGCGGCGATCTGCGCCATGCCAGCGACCTGGTGGCATTCATCCGCGAACAGACCGGCGACTGGTTCCACATCGAGGTGGCGGCCTATCCCGAGATGCATCCGCAGGCGCGCGATGCCGCGAGCGATCTGAAGCATTTCGCCGCCAAGGTCCGGGCCGGCGCCGATTCGGCCATCACGCAGTATTTCTTCAACGCCGACGCCTATTTCAATTTCGTCGAGCGCGCGCAGGCCGCGGGCGTGAGCGCGCCCATCGTGCCGGGCATCATGCCCATCACCAATTCCAGCCAGCTGCTGCGCTTTTCCGATGCATGCGGCGCCGAGGTGCCGCGCTGGATACGCCTGCGCCTGGCCGAGTTCGGCGACGACAAGGCCTCCATCCGGGCCTTCGGCCACGATGTGGTGACGAGCCTGTGCGAGCGCCTGCTTCGCGGCGGCGCACCGGGCGTGCATTTCTATACGCTGAATCAGGCCGACGCCGTGCTGGGCATCTGGAAGGCGCTGACCGGCAAGGCCTGAAGACGGCGGTCACACGCCCGTCCCGGCCGCCGCCCTCAGGCCATGGCCTGAGACGCAGGGCCGAAGATCTCGACGCGGTTGCGCCCCGCGCGCTTGGCGACATACAGGGCGGCGTCGGCCTGGTTGTAGGCGGTGTCGAAATCGGTACCGCGAGGGTTGGCGCTCAGGCCGAAACTGGCCGTGACGGGGCGGTCGACCGGCGGGCCGAACGCATGCTCGACGATGGCCTTGCGCAGGGTCTGGGCGATGTCCAGCGCATCCCCGGCAGCCATGCGCGGCAGCAGGACGGTGAATTCCTCCCCACCCACGCGTCCGACGATGCCCGTCTGGCCTATCGTGCGGCGCAGGCAGTCGGTGACGCCGAGGATGACCCGGTCGCCCACCGGATGGCCGAAGTCGTCGTTGATGCGCTTGAAATGGTCGATGTCCAGCACGATCATGACTGCGTCTTCGCGCGAGAAGACCCTGTTGGTCTGCTCGATGACCGCCCGTCGGTTGAAGATGCCGGTCAAGGCATCGTGCGAGGCGTGGTATTCGAGCTTGCGGGTGAGCGTCTGCAGCTGGATGTTGAGCTCGTGCATCTCGCGTTCGGCGCGGTCGCTGTGGCCGATCATGCGCCGCGTCTGGCGCATCATGCGCTCGAAATGCCCGATCAGCTCGCCCAGCGCCTGCCGGTAGGCTTGTCCGCCGGCATCGGGCGCATCGTGGACCTCGCGGGCCTGGCGCAGCGCCTGCAACTCGATGTCGAAGAGGTCCGGCGGCTCTCCCGCCGGAGGGTTTGATGCGAGGTCGGATGTCATGGAAGCTTATTGCGCGGAAACCGGACAGTAGGCGATGTCGATTGCGGTGAAGTCGGCCTGCAGCTCCTGGCCGAACTCCAGGATCGTCTCGTCCTCGTCGTCGTGGTACCAGTTGAGCAGCACCTTTTTGCCTGCGCTGGCGGCCAGGTCCAGTGCGTCGAAGATGCTGAACAGCATCTTGGTGCTGGAACTGTTGAAATACGACAGCGCGATGTCCACGGTGATTTCGGCAGTCTCGCAGACGGCCAGGTACGCGTTCAGCGACTGGATGATCGGTGCATAGAACGCCGCGGCGTTTTCCGGGTAGGACTCGCCGGTGATGGAAAGCTGGTTCTGGTCGAATCGGAAGTCGATGTCGGGAGACGTTGCCGTAGCGGCGATGTGGAGGTTTTCCATGCGCGTGTCATTGCCTAGATAATGGCTTTCAGGTGGAAAAGCGTCGTGCCGGGATCGTCGTCCAGCGGGCGGAAGGCAAACTCCAGGGGCGCGCTCGCATCGCGCGCCATGGTGAGAAAGCCCAGCCCTGCGCCCTTGCTGCTTTCCGGCGCTTCTTCGCGCAAAGAGACCCGGTAGGCCTGCTTTATCTGGTCCAGGGTCATGCTGCGCAGCGGTTCCAGCCTTTCGTGCAGCGCGTTCACGCTGGCGGTCGCCATGGGGTTGATGCATAGCATCAGGTAGTGCCCGTTTTCGACGCTGATGCACACGGTGCCCGCGCGTGCGATGCCGGGCGCGGTGCCTTCGGGCGGCAGGGCATCCGACGAATAGTGCATGATGTTCTGCGCCAGCTCGACGAAGGACGAGAACAGCTTGCGGCGGGTCGGCCCGGCGATGCCGGTGACTTCGAGCTGCAGCCTCACCACTTCGCCCATGGCCGCGATGATGTTTTGCGAGAAATAGCCCTTGTGATAGAAGAGCACGTTGCGGCGCTGGGCCAAGGTGAAGAATTCCTCGTTCCTGCCGAAGATGGGCTGGGTGCTCGTCATGTCCTTCTTGGTCCTCGGTGATGCCAGGGTCCTGGGGTGTGGGTAAGCGCTAGATGCGGGCAAAGAACAGCGTGAGATCGTCGCGCCGGCGCTGGGGCTCCCTGCCGGCGTCCTGCCACTGCGCCAGCGCCTGCCGCAGCCTCTCGCAGATGCACGCGGCGGGCTCGCCGCGATGCGCCAGGATGATGTCGGCGGCGCGGCGCTTGCCGAAGGCGATCTGGCGAGGGCCTCCGATCTGGTCCGTCAAGCCGTCGGTCGCGACGAACAGCAGGCTGCCCTCGGGCAGTTCGACCGTGCTTTGCGTCCAGGCATGCTCGGCGGGACTGTCGATGTAGCCCACGCCCTTGCGCTGGCCCGGCAGGACGTCCAGTTGAGCCTGGCCGGGCCTGAGGATGTTCATGGCGATGCGCGCGCCGGCAAAGCGCAGTTCGCGGCGCTGCGCGTCGAACCAGAAGAAGGCGGCATCCAGGCCGTCGTCCGACTGCGGCGTGCAGACGCTGTCGCGCGCCTGGCTCAGCAGCGTCTTGACGCTGCGATTCACCGCGGCCAGCAACGCGGCCGGCTCGCGCGGACCGAGCTGCTCGATGGCCTTGGTCAAGGCCGAGGAGGCGATCAGGGTCATGAAGGCGCCGGGCACGCCGTGGCCGGTGCAGTCGGCCACGGCGCCGAACCAACCGTTCTCGTGAGCCGAAAAATGATAGAAGTCGCCGCCGACCACGTCGCGCGGTTCCCAGACCAGCGCGCAATCGCTCGCCGCCGCGGCCAGGGCTTCGCTCGGGCCACGCAGCATGGCGCGCTGAATCACGCTGGCGTATTCGATGCTCTGCATGATCTGGCGGTTCTTCTCGGCCTGGATACCGGCCACCGCGCGCATGAGGCTCAGGCCGTTGCCCAGGCCGATGAAACGGTTGCCGCGGGTGACGATGAAACCGTCGGTCAGCGCCTTTTCACCGTACTCGATCGTCCTGTCGGTGAGGGTGTCGATGTCCATGTCCTCGTCGACGATGAGCGGCTCCTTGTCCATGAAGGCGATGCAGCTCTTCTTGTCGTAGAGCTCGTGGTGAAAGGGCTTGCTCATCTGCAGCAGGAAAATGTTGCGGTTGATCAGGCCGATGGGGCGCTGGTCCTCGATCACGGCCAGGCTGATCATGCCGCGATGCGCCGAGAACAGTTCCATGACGACTTCGTTGGTGCTCGACGAGTCGATGGTCGGCACGATGTCGCAGAGATCGCCCGCGCGGCGGTGGCCGGTCGGCGCGATCCGGCGTCGAGAAGGGGAGGGTACTGCGCTGCGCATGCTGTCCGACTCTATGCAATGAGCCAGGGACCGATGCTAGATCGTCGATGTGTAGCGAAGATGACAGATTTGTTGTGCCGCTCCGGCCCGGGGGACTGGCGCTACCGCGGCAGGCCCAGCTGCGCCGGCGCTTCGTCCCAGGGCATGACGGTGACCTGCACGCTCAGTTCATGCCCGCCGCCGCCGCGGATCACGCCGCGCAGCGGCGTCACGTCGCCGTAGTCGCGCCCGTAGGCGAGGGTGACGTGCTCGGTTGCCGGGATCAGGTCGTTGGTGGGGTCCAGGTCGAGCCAGCCGCCGTTGTCCGCCAGCCCGGGGCAGTGCACCGCCAGCCAGGCATGCGAAGCGTCGGCGCCGATCAGGCGCGGCTGGCCCGCGGGCGGCCTGGACAGCAGGTAGCCGCTGACATAGCGCGCCGCCAGGCCTAGCGCGCGCAGGCAGCCCAGCATGACGTGGGCGTAGTCCTGGCAGACGCCGCGCTTTCCCTCGAAGGCCTCGATGATGGGCGTGGCGATCTGGGTGCTGGCCGGTGCATAGGTGAACCGTTCGTGCAGGCGATGCATCAGATCGATGGCGGCCTGGGCCACCGGTCGGCCGGGCGTGAACGATGCCAGCGCGTAGTCGCGCAGCAGGCCGTGCAGCGGCACGTAGGGCGAGGGGAAGGCATATTCGGCTTCGGGCGCATAAGGCGCGCCGGCGCGATAGCGCAGGCGCGCCGCGGCGGCCTCCCAAGACAGACCGGCCGCCGGGTCGAGGCCGCCGTGGCGCGCACGCACGCGCACGCGGCTGCATGCACGCACGACCAGTTCCTCGTGCGGGGCCGACAGGGCGAAGATGCTGCGCCAGTTGCCCTGGGCGTCCAGGTCCTGCTGCACGCGGGCGGGCGCCGGGCGGATGTCCAGGGTGTGGATCTCGACCGATTGGGCCGCGTCCTCGCGCGGGCGCAGGTAGCTCAGGTGATGCGCCAGTTCGACTGGCGCATCGTAGCGGTAGCGGGTCTCGTGGACCACGGCCAGGGCTGGGGATGCGGGCGCGTTCATGGCAGGCCCTAGGCGGCCAGGCTCTGGTCGGCGTCGGCCGAGTGGCTGAAGTAGCGCCGGCCGATTTCGTCGGACAGGGCCGAGGCGGCGGCGTCCAGGCGCTGCGCCAGGGCCAGCACCTGGGCATAGCGGCCGTGTTCGTCGCGCTGGCATAGCGCCGACAGCGTCAGGCCCAGGCCGGGTTCGGGCAACAGGCCCGGCAGGTCGGCGCTGTTGCCGGGCAGGCGCGGCAGCGTATTGCGCAGCACTTCGAGCGAGCAGGCCGGCGAGCGTGGGTTGTTGGCATCGAGCACCAGCAGGCTGAGCAGCGCGGGGATTTCGTAGCGGCCCTGGTAGTAGGCGCGGTAGGTGATGGTGCTGTCGAACAACTGCAGCAGCAGATTGAAGCCGCCGTCGCGCAGGATGGCGTTGTCCTGGAAGAGCACGGCCAGCATGTCGGACATGGCGGCCAGGCGTTCGGTGTGCCGGCCGATGGTGAGCAGGCGCCAGCCGTCGTCGCGCGTCATGTGGTCGGTCTGGGCGCCGGTGATGGACAGGATCTGCCGGTTGAGCCGGCGCAGGCCGCGCTGCACATCCGCGGCGCTGCGCGCCGGGGTCTCCCGGTCCGCATCGTCGGGTGCAGGCGCGGTGTCCGAGCGCTCGCCCGCGATAAGGCGGTGGTAGCGGTCGCCGGCCGAGACGATCAGCTGCCAGTGCTCGGGCGAGAGTCGGTCGCGGATCTGGCCGGCGCAATGGGTGAGCGACGACAGGTTGCGGCCGAAGCCGCGCTGCGGATCGCGCGAGGCGAGCTCGGCCACCAGGGTGTGCTCGAACACGCGGATCGAACGCGGCGGTTCGGCCGGCATCAGGCCGCTGCGCACGCACAGCCTGGCCAGCGCGCCGGACAGCAGCTCGGGGTTGAGCTCGTCGTTGAGCCAGCCTAGCGTCGTGTTGGCCAGGCGCGCGTCGTTTTCGATGCGCTCGGTATAGCGGCCCATCCAGAACAGGTTCTCGGCGGCGCGGCTGGAAACCGGCCGGCGCACCTGGGCAATGTCTTCGGGCCGCATCGAGGCCGGCTGCATCGAGAACGGGTCGACCGGGCCGTCGGTGGTGACCCAGGTATCCATGCTGCTGCCGCCGCGCTGCATGGACACGATGCGCTGCTGGCGGTTGGCGATGCGCGTGAGGCCTCCCGGCAGCACGTGCCAGCCGCCCTGCCCGTCGGCCAGGGCGAAGAGCCGCACCATGGCCGCGCGCGGCACGATGCGGCTTTTGTGCCAGGTGGGGGCATGCGACAGGGGCAAGTAGGCCTGCACGGTATGCGCATCGGGCGATTGCTCGATGCGCGCTCGCAATGTGCGCAACTGGTGTTCGTCGGCGCCGGCGCCGATCTGCGATTCGAAGCCCTTGCGCTGGCGGCTGCCCGGATAGGTGGATTTGATGACCGCGCGGTCCAGCAGGGGCAGTGCCTGTTCGCACGCGGCGGCTTCGCCGCACCACCATGAGTGCAGCGACGGCAGCAGCAGGGGCGCGCCCGTGAGGCGCTTGCAGATGGCGGGCAGGAAGCCGTTCAGGGCGGGCGACTCCAGCGGTCCCGTGCCCAGCGCGTTGGCCACCAGCACATTGCCGGCGCGCATGGCCTGCAGCAGGCCGGGTATGCCCAGCGCCGAGTCCGAGCGCAGCTCCAGCGGATCGCAGAAGTCGTCGTCCAGGCGCCGCAGCAGGGCGTGCACACGCTCCAGGCCGTGCAGGGTCTTGAGAAAGAGCTGGTCGTCGCGCACCAGCAGGTCGCTGCCCTCGACCAGGGTCAGGCCCAGGTAGCGCGCGAGGTAGGTCTGCTCGAAATAGGTTTCGTTGTAGGGGCCGGGGGTCAGGAGCGCGATGCGCGGCGGCGCGCCGTCGGTGCCGGCCGGGCTCAGCTGGTGCAGCGTGTCGATCAGCCGGCGATAGCTGGCCGCCAGGCGTTGCACGCGCAGCTCCTTGAACGCCTCGGGGAACATGCTGGAGATGGCGATGCGGTTCTCGAGCAGGTAGCCCAGGCCGGAAGGCGCCTGGGTGCGCTGGGAGACCACGCGCCAATTGCCGTCGCTGTTGCGCGCCAGGTCGAAGGCCACGATGTGCAGGTACACGCCGCCCGGCGGGACGTGGCCGCGCAGCGGGCGCAGGTAGCCGGGGTGGCCCTGCACCAGGGCCGGCGGCAGCAGGCCCTCGGCCAGCAGCGCCTGCGGGCCGTAGATGTCGGCCATGACCTGGTTGAGCAGGCTGGCGCGCTGCACCAGGCCGCGTTCGATCAGGCGCCAGTCGTCCTGGCCGATGATGAAAGGCAGCAGATCCAGCGACCAGGGGCGCGTGGGGCCGTCGGCATCGGCGTAGATGTTGTAGGTGATGCCGTTTTCCTGGATCTGCCGGGCCACGGTCTCGGCGTTGCGGTTCATCTCGCGCAGCCCTTCGGGGCCCAGCAATTCGAAGAAGCGGGCCCAGGCCGGGCGCAGGGCGGCTGCGCCGCCGGCTCCGGGAGGCAGGCGCAGCTCGTCGTAGTGGCCGGCGCGCACGGGCAGGGCGGCATGCAGCGCCAGTGAGCTGGCGTCGCGGGCGGGATCGGTCTGGAAAAGCAGTTGCGGCATGAAGTCGGGCGTGGGATCAACCGTGCCGCAAATCCAGCGTGAACGGGAATTCGCGGCCGGGCACGGCGGGAGCCGCGGTGATGCGGCCCGGTGTGTGGCCCATTTTACGGAATCGCGCCAGGCGGCGGCTCTCGGCTTCGTAGGCGTTGATCGGCAGCGTGCCGGGGTTGAGCCCGCCGGGATGATCGACGAAGTACTGGCAGCCGCCCAGCGAGTGGTGCGACCAGGTGTCGACGATGTCCAGGGTGAGGGGGGCGTGCGCGCCTATCGTCGGGTGCAGCGACGAGGGCGGGGTCCAGGCCTTGTAGCGCACTCCGGCCACGAACTCGCCGGCCCGGCCCGTGGGCTGCAGCGGCAGCGCGCGGCCGTTGACGGTGACGACATAGCGGCTGTCGTTCAGGCCCGAGACCCTGACCTCGATACGTTCCAGCGACGCGTCGACATAGCGCACCGTGCCGCCGACGGCGCCTTCCTCACCCATGACGTGCCAGGGCTCCAGCGCGCCGCGCACCTGCAGGCCGATGCCGCGCGCGGCGATTTCGCCGTAGAGCGGAAAGCGGAACTCGAAATGCGGCGCGAACCAGGCGGTATCGAAGGCGTAGCCGGCCTGGTTCAGGTCGGCGATGACGTCCTCGAAATCCATCTTGACGAAGGTGGGCAGCAGGAACCGGTCGTGCAGCACCGTGCCCCAGCGGGTGAGGGGTGCGGTATAGGGATGCTTCCAGAAGTGCGCCACCAGGCCGCGCAGCAGCAATTGCTGCGCCAGGCTCATGTGCGGATGCGGCGGCATCTCGAAGGCCCGCAGTTCGAGCAGGCCCAGGCGGCCGGTGCCGCTGTCGGGCGAATAGAGCTTGTCGATGCAGAACTCGGCGCGGTGCGTGTTGCCGGTGACGTCGACGAGTATGTTGCGCAGCGCCCGGTCGACCATCCAGGGCGGCACCTGGCCGTGGGCCGCCAGCTGCTTGCGGATCTCCTGAAAGGCAATCTCCAGTTCGAATATCTGGTCGTTGCGCGCCTCGTCGATGCGCGGGGCCTGGCTGGTGGGACCGATGAACAGGCCCGAGAACAGGTAGGACAGCGACGGGTGGTTGAGCCAGTAGCCCAGCAGGCTCACGATGAGATCGGGCCGGCGCAGGAAAGGGCTGTCGGCCGGCGTGGCGCCGCCCAATACGAAATGGTTGCCGCCGCCGGTGCCGGTATGGCGTCCGTCGATCATGAATTTCTCGGGACACAGGCGCGTCTGGAAAGCCGCGTCGTAGAGAAACTCGGTGTGGTCGATCAGTTCTTCCCAGTCGGAGGCGGGATGGATGTTGACTTCGATCACGCCGGGATCGGGCGTGACCTGCAGTACCTTCAGGCGCGCGTCGCGCGGGGGCGGATAGCCCTCCAGGACGATGCGCAGCCCCAGCTTGGCCGCCGTGGCTTCGACGGCGGCGAGCAGCTCGAGATAGCTTTCCGCGCCCTGCAGCGGCGGCATGAAGATGTAGAGGTTGCCGTTGCGCGCCTCGGTGCACAGGGCCGTGCGGGTGATCCCGGCGGCCGATTCGAAGCGTCCAGGACAGGCATCGGCATCGCTGTCGCGGCTGCCGGCCGCATGGGCTGCGTCCGTCGCGGCTGCGGCGGTTTCCGCGCCGGTCTGCGCGCTGCGCCATTGCGCGCGGACCTGCGCCGGGCCGGGCAGGTCTGCGCGCGCATCGTAGGGGTCGCGCTCGACGATGATGGGGCGGTCGCCCGGCGCGGCCCATGGCAGCGAATCGAGCGGCAGCCGAAACCCCATGGGCGAATCGCCGGGCATGAGGTACATGCGCTCGTCGCGCAGGAACCAGGGGCCGGTGATCCAGGCCGGCTCGCCGGGCACGGAGCCTTCGCCGCGCCGGATGGGCAGGGCATAGCCCACGATGTGGTCCAGGCGCTGCTCGAACACCCTGCGCAGCCGGTCGCGTTCCAGTTCGTCGTCCAGGCGCGAATCGAAGGGGTCGACGTTCACCGGCAGGCGGCGTTCGCGCCACAGGTAATAGAAAACGTCCTCGTAGCCGGCTTGCACGTGGCGCGCATCCAGGCCGAGCTGGGCGCACAGCGCCAGCATGAAGGCTTGCGCGTCGGACTCGGTGTAATAGCCGGGATAGCGCTCGTCCGCGAACAGCCTGGGATTGTTCCAGCAGGGGTGGCCATCGTCCCGCCAGTAGATGGACAGCGCCCAGCGCGGCAGTTGCTCGCCGGGATACCACTTGCCCTGGCCGAAATGCAGGAATCCGTTGGCGCCGTAGCGTTCGCGCAGGCGCAGCACCAGTTCGGTGGCGTAGCCGCGCTTGGTGGGGCCCAGCGCGGCGGTGTTCCATTCGGGGGCGTCGCGGTCGGTCGTGGCCACGAAGGTCGGCTCGCCGCCCATGGTCAGGCGCACGTCGCCCTCGCGCAGGTCCGCGTCGATGACGTGGCCCAGGTCCTCGATGGCCTGCCATTGCGCCTTGGTATAAGGCTTGGTGACGCGCGGCGATTCGAAGATGCGCGTCACGTCCATGGCGTGCGAAAAGTCGACCTTGCATTCGTCGACCGCGCCGGTGACGGGCGCCGCGCTGCCGGGCTCGGGCGTGGCGGCCAGCGGGATGTGGCCTTCGCCGGCCAGCAGGCCCGAGGTGGGGTCCAGACCGATCCAGCCCGCGCCCGGCAGGAAGACCTCGCACCAGGCATGCAGATCGGTGAAGTCGACCTCCGTGCCGCTGGGGCCGTCCAGCGCCTTGACGTCGGGCGTGAGCTGGATGAGATAGCCCGAGACAAAGCGCGCGGCCAGTCCCAGGTGCCGCAGCGCCTGCACCAGCAGCCAGCCCGAATCTCGGCAGGATCCCGAGCGCAGGCTCAGGGTTTGCTCCGGCGTCTGCACGCCCGGCTCCATGCGGATGAGATAGCGGATCTCTTTATGCAGCTGCTGGTTGATGCCGACCAGAAAATCCACTGTGCGCTGCATGCGCGTGTCGACGCGGTCGAGGAACTGACCCAGCAGCGGTGTGAGCGGCTGCCGGGCCAGATAAGGCGCCAGCTCCCGCGCCAGATCGTCCTCATAGCGGAAAGGAAAGCTTTCGGCCGACGATTCCAGAAAGAAATCGAAGGGGTTGTAGACGGCCATTTCCGCGACC
>DAIDKG010000017.1 GCA_027450125.1 Bordetella sp.
TTCGGCAGCCTGCGGCGCTTCAACGCCCTTTTCAAGAGCCGGTACCGGCTCGTGCCCACGGCCCTGCGCCGCGGCAAGGAGAAGCGGACCGAACCGGCCGCGCAGATCGAGCTGACCCTGGGCTATCGGCCGCCCTACCGATGGGACGCCATGCTCGCGTTTCTCGCCTCGCGCGCCATTCCCGGCATCGAAGTCATCGAAGGCGACACCTATGCCCGCGCCGTGATTCTTGCGGGGCCCGACGGCACACCGCACTGCGGCTGGATACGGGTGGGGCACCATCCGCAAAAGAGAGCGCTCAAAGTAGAGGCCACGGTCTCGCTGCTGCCCGTGCTTTCTGCGGTCCTGGCCCGCGTGCGGCATCTGTTCGACCTGGGCTGCGATCCGCAGGCTGTGCACGAGGGGTTGCGCGGCATGAATGATCTGGCGCCGGACCTGCAGCGACTGGGCACGCGGCTGCCCGGCAGTTTCGACCCCTTCGAAATGGCGGTTCGCGCCGTGCTCGGGCAACAAATCACCGTCGGCGCCGCACGCACCCTGGCGGCTCGCATCGTGAGCCGGTACGGCACGCCCGTGCAGACAGCCGTCGAAGGCCTGACTCACGTATTTCCCTCGCCGGAGCGCATTCTCGCTCTGGAAGGCGACATCGAAAGCCATATGGGGCCGCTCGGCATCATCCGCACGCGCGCCCGAACCATCCGCGCAATCGCACAATCGCTGGTCGCGCAAGACCTCGACTTCGGCGCCGGCGCCGAGCCCGGACGCGAAGTCGAGAAGTTGCTGGCACTGCCGGGCATCGGCCCCTGGACGGCCCAGTACATCGCCATGCGCGCCATGGCCTGGTCCGACGCCTTCCTGCCCACGGACTACGGCATCAAGAAAGCCCTGGCGCCCCGCACCGCCGGGCAGATGCTGGCGCTGGCCCAGGCATGGCGCCCCTGGCGCAGCTACGCCATGATCAATTTGTGGAACGCCCTGCCTTAACGGGGCTGTCGGAAATCACCATGCACTACTCGCACCGTCACGCCTGGCCCGTCGGCCCCCTGCTCCTGGCGAGCGACGGCCGCCAACTGGCCGGACTCTGGATGGAGGAGCAAAAACACTTCGGCGGCAGCGACAGCCTCGCGGGGCACGCAGGCGGCCTGCACAGGAAGCTGCGCCTGCTCGCCCTCGAAGGCGTGAACACGGTAAAGTTCTTCATCCCCGGAACAGGCACGGCGCTGTGAAAGGAGAGCCATGACCGCCTATGTCGCCCTGCTGCGCGCCGTGAACGTCGGCGGCACGGGCAAGCTGCCCATGAGCGAGCTCAAGGCCTTGTGCGAGGCGCAAGGTTTTGCCCGGGTGCGCACCTACATCGCCAGCGGCAACGTGGTCTTTCACAGCGAGGCCCGCGCAGCGGCGGTCAAGGCGGCGCTGGAGGCGGCCTTGCTTCAGTATGCCGGCAAGGCGGTCGGCGTCATGGTGCGCACCGCCGCGGAAATGGCCGCAGTGCTCAAGGCAAATCCGTTTGCCCGCGAAGCGCCCAACCGCACCGTCGCCATCTTCCTGGACCAGGCGCCGCCCAGGAACCTGCTCGACAGCGTCTCGGGCCTCAATGGCGAGCTGATCGCGCCCGGCAAGCGCGAGATCTATGTCCACTACGGCGACGGCATGGCACGCTCGACGCTGAAGATCCCCAGCGCGCGCGAGGGCACGGCCCGCAATATCAATACCGTCGCCAAGCTGGCCGAATGGGCGGCGCAGCCATAGCGCGGTTCAGTTGCGCTCGAAGGTCTTGAGAAAGCGCTCGACGCGACGGTCGGGAATGATCCAGAGCGCGGCCACCAGGGCATACAGCAGATAGGACACCATCGGCGCCACGAAGGCCAGCGCGATGCCGGCCAGGTAAAGCAGGGGCGAGATCTTGCTCTTGCAATCGGCGCCCAGGGCCTGCTTCATTACCGAGGCCTCGCCCTGCACGCGCATGATGGTGGCCTGGAACACGTTCCAGGCCAGCGCAGTAGCGAACAGCGACACGCCATACAGCGCCGTGGGCAGCGCCGCAAAGCCGTGCTCGCCGGCCCAGGCCGTCGTGAACGGCACCAGCGACAGGAAGAACAGCAAGCCCAGATTGGCCCAGAGGATGCCGCCCGTGACCTCGCGGATCAGGTGGGCGAAGTGATGGTGGTTGTTCCAGTAGATGCCGACATAGATATAGCTCAGCACGTAGGACAGGAAGACCGGCCACAACGCGAACAGAGCCTGGAACGTCACGTCGTGCGGAGGACGCATCTCCAGCACCATGATGGTGATGATGACCGCCACGACGCCGTCGGTAAATGCCTGCAGTCTTTCCGATTTCATATTTAGCTTTCCGGGAATGCGTCGTTTGCGTGCGATGTTTGCGCATGGCGGAACAATAAACATGCTCGGGCGATTTTTCAAATTTCATGAACGCGCCTATTGCCGCGCGATCCATCTGGCGATCTCAGGCCAGTGCTCCTTGAGTGTGCGCGCCCCCATGAACAGACCGATATGCCCCCCGGGCACGGTCTTGGACACGATCCGGTGTACCGGCGTCCCGATGTATTTGCGGGTGTCGAGCACCTGTTCGGGCGTGGTGATGTCGTCCGCAGCACCGGCGAGCAGGTAAGCCGGGCAACCTATGTCGCGCAGGCTGAGCGTGCGGCCCAGTCCGATGAATTTTCCCTTGGCCAGCCGGTTTTCCTGAAAGAGCTGCGCGATGACCTGCAGATACCAGCGCCCGGGCAGATCGATCGGATTTTCATACCAGCTCTCGAACGCCTCCTCTTTGGCGAGGTATTGCGGATCGTCGATATGCTCGTAGAGATCGACATGGTCCTGCACATAGTGCTCGACGGGATGCATGTTCTTCCATCCCTGGAGCATGAACCGGCCCTGCATCAGGCCGCCGCCCAGCGCGACCAGATCCTCGTAGAACGACAGCGGCGACTCGTGCACCAGGCGCCGGATCGGGCCATTGCCGGCATCGGTATCGATCGGCGAGCCGGCAAGCACCAGCGCGTTGACCTTGTCCGGAAAGCGCGCGGCGATCATCGCCGAGGTCCACCCTCCCTGGCACAGGCCCACGAGATTGACCCGCCCGCCGAGGTCGTCGATGGCGACGAGCAGCTCGGCCAGATAGTTGTCGATCTCCAGGTCCTTCATGTCGGCGGTCGCCGACTTCCAGTCGGTCAGCGCCACATGGCCCACGCCATGGGCAAGCAGCGTCTCGACCAGGCTCTGGCCCGTCCGATAGTCGGCGATCATCGCCGTATGACCGGCGTAGGGCGCATTCACCAGTGTCGGGATGCCGCTACCCGGCGTGCCGTAATCGCGCAACGTCATCGTACGCAGATCGAGACGGACCCGGTTCGTTGTCGCAAGCCTGGGGCGCAGTTCGGCATGAATCTTGATTTCTTCGTCGATGAATTTGAGATT
>DAIDKG010000018.1 GCA_027450125.1 Bordetella sp.
GCATTGAACACGGCGATCATGAAGCCCGCGCGGCCGTCGAGAAAGCCTCGGCGCAGCACCCAGGTGCGCACGAAGGCCCAGGCTCCGCGCGCCAGTGCCGTGCCGAAACTGCCGCGCTTGCCAGCCGCCGCGCGCTGGCGCGCGCCCGCGCTCGAATAGGCGTCGAGCTTGCGCAGCACCGTGTCGACGTCTTCGTACGAATAGTGCAGCAGCTTGCCGGAAAGGCGCCGCGCAGGCGCCTCGAACACCAGGCGCTCGTGCACCAGATCATCGGAAAAACGCGCCGCGCCGCGCCTGAAAAGGCGCGGAATCCAGTCGGGATACCAGCCGCTATGGCGGATCCACGCGCCACAAAAGCTCGACAGGCGGTCGACGGCGTAGACCTCGGCCTGGGGCGCGGCAATGGCCGCCCGGATGGAGGCGGCCAGTTCCGGCGACACGACTTCATCGGCATCGATCGAGAGCACCCAGTCGGTCGTGAGCGCGTCCAATGCGCGGTTCTTTTGCGGGCCGAAGCCGGGCCAATCGGCGCGCTCGATCACGCGCGCGCCATGCGCGCGGGCAATATCCAGCGTGGCATCCGTGCTGCCGCTGTCGACGATGAGGACCTCGTCGGCGAAGGCCAGCGCGCTCAAACACTGCGCGAGCCGCGCGGCGGCATTCTTGGTGATCAGGGCGACGCCGAGCGTGGGGGAATTCATGGCGCAATGAAGGGTGGGCGGGACTGTCCTGCGATTGCGCACCAGTGTACACAGCGCCGGCGCAGCCCCGAACGGTAAAATGCCCGCCTCAGGCTTGCAGCCATGCAGGCAGCCACTTGGACGAGCCCCTCTCGATGTTCTCCATCATCATCCCGACCTGGAACAACCTGCCCTACCTGCAGCTGGTCCTCGACAGCCTGAAGCGCCACTCGGCGCACGAGCACCAGATCATCGTCCATGTGAACGACGGCTCGGACGGCACGCTGGCCTGGGTGCGCGAGCAAGGCATCGAGCACACCGCATCACCGACCAACATCGGCATCTGCCACGCGGTGAACTGGGCCGCGGCGCGCGCCACGCGCGAGTACGTCGTCTACATGAACGACGACATGGTCTGCTGCCCGGGCTGGGATGCCGCGCTGGCGCGGCGCATCGGGCAGATGCCCTCGGATCTTTTCATGCTGTCCGGCACCATGATCGAGCCGGTCGACACGGGCAACCCCTGCGTCGTGGTGCGCGATTTCGGCCGCGATGCGCAAACCCTGCGCGCGCAGGAGCTGGTCGATGCCGCCCCGGCGCTGGCGCGCGCCGACTGGCTCGGCGCCACCTGGCCGCCGACGCTGGTGCATCGCGACTGGTGGAACAAGCTGGGCGGCTACAGCAGTGAACTCAGCCCGGGCATGAGCAGCGACAACGACTTCTCCATGAAGCTGTGGCACGCGGGCTGCCGTGTGTTTCTCGGGGTGGGCGACAGCCTCATCTATCACTTCCAGCAAAAGAGCACGGGCAAGATCGTCAAGAACGACGGACGGCGCCAGTTCCTGAACAAATGGGGCATGACGCAGGCGACCTTCGATCGTTATTACCTGCGGCGCGGCCAGATCGCCGGCGCCGATCTGGTCCTGCCCGAACCCGAACAGCGCGGCGCGCTCAAACGCGCACTGCTGAAGTCCCGCATCAAGCGGGCGTTCGGCTAGGGCCCGCTGACGCCGCCAAGGCCTGTCAACGCAAGGCCAGCTGGCGCAGCGCCGCCTCCAGGATCTGCGCGGGTGCGATGGTGTCGACGTCACCGCTGCCTTGCAGGCCGATGGAACGGCAGGCATCGGTCAGGCGCAGATGGGGCGGTTCGCGGTCCGAGAACAGCGAGACGCTGGGCGTGGCGGTGCTGTGCGCGACATGCATCAAACCTCCATCGGCGCCGACGAACAGCGCTGCGTGCGCCACGATTTCGCGCGATTGCAGGAAGGCCAGCTCGCCGACCAGCGAGCGCACGCGCATGGTGCCGGGCGCGTCGGCGCATAGCTCCCGCGCGCTCTGCACGCCGTTGTCCGAGCCGAGCAGGACGATGTCCCTGGGCACCCGAGCATCCTCGCAGCGTCCCAGCAGCTGGACGAATTCCGGCCAGCGGTGATAGGTGCGGTTCAAGTCCACGCCTCCGGCCGCCAGCACGATGAAGGGCTGCGCCGGCAGCAGGCTGCGGACCGACTCGCGCGTGGCCGCGCTGGATACCAGGTAGGGCTTGCTGAGCGCGGCCAGTTCGGCCTCGCCCAGGCCGAGGCTGAATACGTCGTTGACGCCCGCATAGCTGAAGCGGATCTGGTTGCGGTCGGGGCCGTTGAAGTACCGGTACAGGCAGGCGTAGGGCAGCTTGCCGAACCAGCGCGCCTTCAGCCGTATCGAGGGCAGGTTGTATTCGGACAGCACGACGGCGTCGTAGCGGCCGGCATCGACCTGCGCCGGGTCGCCGTAGACCCGGCCGAATATGTCGTCTTCCTGAAAGAGCGGCACCAGCGCAGGCAAGGCCAGCAGGTCCACGCGCACGCTGCGGTCCTTGAGCAGCGCCCGGCCGGCCAGGTCCATGGTCGCATCGCCGAAGTTGCGCTTGGCGTAGATCCACAGCAGGCGCTGCGACCCGTCCAGGTGCGTCCGCTCGAGCCGCAGCTGGCCGCGCGCGCGCAGCAGCCATCGCTTGTGCAGGTACTTTTTGGCGATCTTGAGCGGGCCGTTGCGGGCGAGGAAGGCATCCGGCTCGTGCGGCACGCCCGCATAGGGAATGACGGTGGAGCGGGCCACGGCGTCATCGAGCCAGCGCGTGGGCGCAAACCATGGAAATCCGCGGGTGCCGTGTGGATACAATGACGGGTCCTCGTCGTGGCCGCCCGCGCGTGAACCCATGGAATCCGCCACGCAAGGCATCACTATTACCGACATTACAGTGCGCAATGCCTACCTCTATTACAGCAAATAATACGCAACGCATGACGGCAGGCGACAGCGTGGCCGCGTTTTTGCTGCTCACCTACCCGGCGCTGGCCATGCTGTTCGACGGCGCCGCGAGCGCGCTGATGATCGCCGCGGCGGTGCTCAGCCTGGCCACGCTGCTGGCCCGGCGCAGCGGCAGCCCCGCGGGCCTGGACAATCTGGGGCTGGCCTTCTGCCTCGCGCTTGCCGCGCCGCTGGCCGCCGTGGCGCTGAGCACGCTGGCGCACGGGCATCCGGTGTTCCCGGTGTGGGATTCGCCGTCGCGGTTCCTGTTGGTGATTCCGGTTTTCCTGGCACTGCGGCGCGCCCCCGAGCGGCGCCTGGCATGGGCCGACCTGGCCTTCCCGGCCGGCGCCCTGGCGACCCTGTTCATCGCGCTGTTCCTGTCGCGCGACTGGAGCGTTGGCGAGCACCGCCTGGGCAGCAAGTTCCTCAATCCCATCCATTTCGGCGACCTTGCGCTGGCCTTCGGCGTGCTGTCGGCCGAGGCGCTCAATTGGTGGCGCAAGGACAGGCCATGGGTGGTCGCCCTCAAGATCTCGGGCCTGTTCGCAGGCCTGGCGACCTCGCTGCTCACGGGTTCGCGCGGGGGGTGGCTTGCCCTGCCTTTCGTGCTCGCCGTGGTGTTCTGGGAACGCGGACGCGGCAAATCCCTGCGCTGGAAAGTCCTGATGCCCGTGGCCATCGTGGTGCTGTTCGGCATCGTCTACGGCGCATCGAGCACGGTGCGCGAGCGCATCGACGTGATCTCCTCCAATCTGACGCAGTACGAGCACGGCCACGAGGATACGTCGGTCGGCGTGCGCCTGCAGCTCTACCGGGTGGCGGTGGAACTGATCGCCCGGCACCCGGTGCTGGGCCTGGGCGGCCACGGTTTTCGCGACGAGATGAACGCGATGGCCCGGCAAGGCAGGCTCACGCCCGCCGCCGCACAGCTGGGCAAGGGCGAGGTGCACAACCAGCTGCTGGCTTATGCGGCCGACTACGGCATCGTGGGAGGCCTGGCGCTGCTGGCCATCTATGCGGTGCCCGCCGTCTTCTTTGTGCATCGGCTCAGGTCTGCCTCGGCTATTGCACGCAGCACTGCGATGCTGGGGCTCCTGTTCACCGTGATGTTCTTCATCTTCGGCCTGACGGTGGAAACCTTCGACCTGAAGGGTACGGTGTCCATCTATGCGCTCGTCGTGGCCGCGCTGGCGGCGATCGCGGACTGCACCGATCGCGGCGCCGCGCACCCCTCATCCAACTGACCGCCATGTTCAGCATCCTGATCCCCACCTGGAACAACCTGCCGTACCTGAAGCTGTGCATCGACAGCATCCGGCGCCATTGCGCGTTCGAGCACGAGATCCTGGTGCACGTCAACGACGGCAGCGACGGCACGCTCGACTGGGTGCGCGAGCAGGGCATACGCCATACCTGGAGCCGCGGCAATGTGGGCGTGTGCCTCGCGCTGAACGAGGTCGCGCGGCTGGCCACGCGCG
>DAIDKG010000019.1 GCA_027450125.1 Bordetella sp.
ACAGGTACTCGATGCCCTGCTCGACGCTGAAGGGATTGGGGTTGATGAAACGCTGGAAATGCGCGTACAGCCAGCCCGCCGCGCAGGCCTGCAGCTCGGCGATGATGAAGATGATCATGCGCGCCTGGGCCGTGTCCACGCCCATGGATTCGGCCATGACGCGGCCGCCGCGCAGGGCGCGGATGGCGCGGCCCATGCGCGAGTCCAGCAGGTTCTGCGTGGTCCAGACGCCCAGCAGCAGGAAGAGCCAGATCAGGTAGTAGATCTGGTCGCCGTGCATGAGCTGCAGGCCGAACACCGGGATCGGCGGGATGTCGCTCAGGCCGGTATAGCCGCCCAGCCCGTCGACCGTGCTGAACAGATAGAACAGGCTCAGGCCCCAGGCCAGCGTACCCAGCGGCAGGAAGTGCCCCGACAGCTTGAGGGTGATCGCGCCCAGCACGTAGGCCACGGCCAGGGTGATCAGCATGCCGGCCAGCAGCCCGATCCAGGGCGTGCCCAGCCAGGCCAGCGCGTGGGGCAGGCTGGCCGCGTTCAGGCAGAGCACGGCGCTGGTGTAGGCGCCCAGCCCGACGAAAGCGGCCTGGCCGAATGAGGTCAGGCCCCCGACGCCGGTGAGCAGCACCAGGCCCACGGCGGTCAGCGCCGACAGCCCGATATAGTCGAGCAGGGTGATGGTGAAGGGCGGCAGCACGAGCGGGGCCAGCGCCAGCAGGACGACGAAGGCCGCGATCAGATGGCGCGGCTGCAATCGCGCGGCGCACGGGCGTCCTGCCTGGCGCCGCGTGTCGGCTTCCCCCGCGGGGAGCGCGCGCTTGAGGGGATCTGGCGCGTTCATGCTTCGTCCTCCTCTTCCTCGACATGCCGGCTCTTGAGCGAACGCCAGAGCAGCACGGGGATGATCAGCGTGAAGACGATGACGCCCTTGTACGCGCTGGCGTAGAAGGAGGAAAACGATTCGATCAGGCCCACCAGCACCGAACCGGCCGCCGCGGCCGGGTAGCTGACCAGGCCGCCGATGATGGCGCCGACGAACCCCTTCAGGCCCAGCAGGAAGCCCGAGTCGAAATACAGGGTGGTGATGGGCGCGATGAGCAGCCCCGAGACGGCCCCGACCAGGGCCGCGAAGAAGAAGGTGATCTTGCCGGCGAAGGTGGGCGAGATGCCCATGAGCCGGGCGCCGACCCGGTTGTAGGCCACGGCGCGCAGGGCCTTGCCATACATGGTGCGGCCGAAGAACAGGTAGAGCGCCACGATCAGCAGGGCGGACATCAGCACCACGCAGGCCGCCTGCCCGTTGATGCGCAAGGTGTTGCCCAAGGAAAGCGTGGCGTCGACAAAGGGCGTGGTGCGGCCGCCGTCCGCGCCGAAGGCCAGCAGGCCCAGGCCTTGCAGCGCCAGGTGCAGGGCGATGGAAACGATGAGCAGCACCAGCGGCGTAGCGGTGGCGATGGGCTGGTAGAACAAACGGTAGATCTGCGGCCCCATGGGCACGACCAGGGCCAGCGTGAGCAGGGCCTGGACCGCCATGGGCAGCGCAGCCAGCGGCAGCACGTGGAACAGCGCCGCCAGCGCGAAGGGGTAGGCCAGCTTGCACAGCCAGAGCGCGGACACGCGCACGCGCGCGCCGCGCCTGTACATCACCCACAGATCGGCCAGCGCCTCGCAGATGGCGAAGGCCATCAGCAGCCATACCAGCGCCGCCGGCTTGCCGGCCTGGATGGCCGCCATGGTCAGCGCGCTGTATGCCGCGAACTCGCCCTGCGGGATGAACAGCACCCGCGTGACGGTGAACACCAGCAGGATGGACAAGGCCAGCAGCGCGTAGATCGCGCCGTTGGTCAAGCCGTCTTGCGCGAGCAGCAGGACGATCTGTGCATTCATGCGTATGAGCCTGGAGGTCTTCTTATTTGAGCAGCGTCCAGTGGCCGTCCTTGACCGTGATCAGTTCGCGGCCGCGCTTGTCGAAGCCGCTGTGGTCCTCGGGCGTCATGTTGTAGACCCCCTGCGTGCCGACCAGCTCCTTGGTCTGCTCCAGGGCATCGCGCAGCGCGCTGCGAAACGCCTTGGTGCCGGGCTTGCCCGATTTCTCGGCGATGGGAATGGCATGTTCGAGCAGCAGGCCGGCGTCGTAGACGTTGGCGCCGAAGGTGGCGGGCTCGTGGCCGTAGAGCTTCTTGTAGGCATCGACGTACTTTTCGGCGACGGCCTTGGACGGGTTGCTGTCGGGAATCTCGGGCAGCACCAGCATCAGGCTGGCCGCCAGGATGGTGCCGTTGACTTCTTTGCCGCCCAGCTTGAGGAAGGCATCCAGCGCGGCGCCGTGGGTCTGGTAGAACTGGCCCTTGTAGCCCTGGTCGACCAGATCAAGGGCTTGCTGCACCTCGGGCACCAGAAGGACGTACTCATGCCCGTACTGCCGCAGCCGTTTTACCAGGGCGATGGCAATGGGATCATAGCAGGTGATGATGACGTGATTACTGA
>DAIDKG010000020.1 GCA_027450125.1 Bordetella sp.
GGTGATAAAGCGCATGCCCAGTTCCTGCGCCGTACGTCCGGCTTCGTCCTGGCCCCCGACTTCGTCATGGTCGGTCAATGCCCACACATCCACGCCGTTGCCGTGGGCGCGGCGCGCCACGTCGGCCGGCGGCAGCTGGCCGTCGGACACGGTGGAATGACAATGCAGGTCGATGTTGAGCAACGCGGAGTCCATGGGGCTATTTTAAAGACGAGCGCAGGAAAGCCGCTACCGGTTCGATCTGCTCGGGCGTCATCAAGGTCGGCGCATGCCCCACGCCCGCGAATTCGATCGCCGTCGATCGGGTGTTGCGTGCGCGCATCTCGGCCAGCGTCGCGGCAGACAACAGGTCGGATTCCGCGCCGCGCAGGATGAGCACCGGGCAGTCCAGCGCGTCGTAGGCCTGCCAAAGCACTTTTTCGCCTGCCGCGTAGGACTCGGCGTTCTGTCCGGCCAGCGGCACGGCCAGGCCCTGGTCGTAATGCTTGACCCATCGGCCTTCCTGCTGGCGATAGGCCCTGCGCGTGAAAGTCTCCCATTGCTCGCTGGTATGCGGGCCGAACGTCGCGGCTGTCTGGCGCGTGGCCTGCACCGCCTCGGCCAGCGTGGCGAACGCCGCCGGCTGCCCCACGTAGGCGCCGATGCGCATCAAAGCCGGCGCTTCCAGTCGCGGACCGACGTCGTTGAGCACCAGGCGATTGAATCGCAGGGCCTGCCGGGGCAGATCCTGCGAGCACGCCCCGGGACGCGGATCGGCGGCACGCATCGCCGCCGTCATGGCGGCGGTGCCGGCCAGCCCCAGGCCGATCAGGCCGCCCATGGATGTGCCCACCCAATCCAGGGTTGCAGGGCGCAGACGCGCCAACAGGGTCGTCATGTCGGCGACGTACTGCGGCACCGTATAGAAAGACGGATTGAGCAGCCAGTCGGATGCGCCGCGTCCCACGACGTCGGGGCAGACCACGCGAAAATCGCCGGCCATGTGCTGCGCCAGTTCGTCGAAATCGCGTCCGGCCCGCGTCAGCCCGTGCACGCACAGCAGAACCCGGTCGTTGCCGGGGTCGCCCCACTCCCAATAGGCCATGCGGTGCAGACCCGCAGGGCTGGCGCAGGTGACGTAGTCCAGACGGGGTTGCAGCGGCATGGAACGGCTCCGGATCGAATGCATTGCAGGACATTGCATCTTACCCCCCGGGGACTATGCATTCGACCCCGGTAGAATCGAACCCTATGAGCCTTCAAACCGCACTCGCGCATCATCAGGCCGGCCGGCTGGCCGAGGCCATGGCCATCTACCAGCAAATACTGGACGCCGCGCCCGACGATATCGAAGCCCTGCGCTGGCTGGGCAGCGCCGCAGGCCAGCTGGGCAACACGACCTTGGCCGTCACGCTGTTATCCAGGGCTCATGCACTCGCGCCGGACCACGTCGAGA
Organism: Bordetella sp.; assembly: GCA_027450125.1. GTDB lineage: Bacteria > Pseudomonadota > Gammaproteobacteria > Burkholderiales > Burkholderiaceae_B > Bordetella. Next base: position 1,436 of record DAIDKG010000020.1, read on the forward strand.
TCCTCTTGTCGCTGGCCACCATGCAGCGTGCGGCACAAGCCTACGAGCAGGCGCTTGCCAGCTATGAGCGCGCGCTGGCGCTGCAGCCGCAGTCGGCCCTCGCGCTCTACGGCAAAGGCACGGCCTTGCAGCGCATGGGGCGCCCGCGGGAAGCCATGGCAGCCTTGCGCCTGGCCGTGGCGCTGGCGCCCGAACACGCGCAGGCCCATTTGAACCTGGCCGACCTGCTGCGCGAAAGCGGCGAGTCCGACCGCACAGCCGAAATGCACTACCGCCGGGCCATCGCGGCGGCGCCGGCGCTTGCGGCCGCCCATTACGGACTGGGCATCGTGCTGTACCAGCAAGACCGCGTCCAGGAAGCGGGCGAGAGCTTCGCGCGGGCCGTGGCCTGTCGCACGGACTTTGTGCAGGCGCTCTATAACCTGGCCCTGGTTAGCCGGCGCCTGCACCGCCCATCGGAAGCCATGGCCCATTACCGCCGCGTGCTGGAGATCGATCCCGAGCATGTCCATGCGCGCATCAACCTGTCCGCGCTGCTGCAGGAAGCAGGTTTCGAAGCCGAGGCCCGCGAACAAAGCGACCGCGCCTATCGGCGCCAGAACGTCTTCGCGAAAACCACGCCGGGCGCCGCCAGGACAGTGCTGATCCTGTTCGACGTGGGCACGGGCAACATGAATCTGACGCACCTGTTCGACACCCGAACCACCAACTTGATCGACTGGATGATCGAATACGCGCCGCCCGGCCAACACACCCAACTGCCGCCCTACGATCTGGTCTTCAACGCCATGGGCGACCCCGACGTGACTCGAAGCGGCGTGACGGCGCCGTTGGCCCGTTTCGTCGAAACTTGCACCCGCCCCGTGCTCAATCCTCCCGACAAGGTCGCGCGCACGGCCCGGCATCGGCTGCCGGACCTGCTTGGAGACATTGCCAATCTGGTCATCGCGCCGGTGCGACGCTATGCCAGCGCGCAGGACTGGGACCCGGACCTGCAGGCCCGGTTGCCTTTGCTGCTGCGCCCGGTCCACACGCAGGGCGGCGTGGGCATGGAATACATGGCCACGCCGGCAGACCTGGCGCTGCAGCGCGAACGGCAACAGGGCCCGGTCTATGTCTTTCCCTTCCTGGACTATCGCTCAGCCGACGGCTGCTGGCGCAAATACCGGGCGATCTTCATCGACAGGCAGCCCTATCCCTACCACCTGGGCATCTCGCCCAACTGGATGGTGCATTACTACACCGCAGACATGGACGGCCATGCCTGGAAGCTGGAAGAGGAAAAGCGTTTTCTGCACGACCCGCAGGCCGCGCTCGGGGCCGCCGCCATGCAGACGCTGCGCGAGATCGGCGCGCGCCTGGATCTCGATTACGCAGGCGTGGATTTTTCCCTGCTGCCGGACGGCCGCGTACTGGTGTTCGAGGCCAACTCCACCATGCTGGTCCATCCCGAGGACGAGGCAGGTCCCTATG
>DAIDKG010000021.1 GCA_027450125.1 Bordetella sp.
GCCCAGGCGGCGGCCGAGCGCATCGCCCGGGAAGTGCTGCCGCGCGGCTTCAAGATCGAGTGGACCGACCTGGCCTATCAGCAGATGCTGGCCGGCAACGCCGGCTTGTGGGTGTTTCCCATCAGCGTGCTGCTGGTCTTCCTGGTGCTGGCCGCGCTGTATGAGAGCCTGACCTTGCCGCTGGCGGTGATCATGATCGTGCCCATGAGCATCCTGGCCGCGCTCACGGGCGTGTGGCTCACCCACGGCGACAACAACATCTTCACCCAGATCGGCCTGATGGTGCTGGTGGGGCTGTCGGCCAAGAACGCGATCCTGATCGTGGAGTTCGCCCGCGAACTGGAAATGCAGGGCAGCACGCCGATGGCGGCCGCCATCGAGGCCTGCCGGCTGCGGCTGCGGCCCATCCTGATGACCTCCATCGCATTCATCATGGGCGTGGTGCCGCTGGCGCTTTCCACCGGCGCGGGCGCGGAAATGCGCCATGCCATGGGCGTGGCCGTGTTCTTCGGCATGCTCGGCGTGACGCTGTTCGGCCTGTTCCTGACGCCGGTTTTCTATGTGCTGCTGCGCAAGCTGGGCCGTGGCGCCCTGCACTCGGCCGCGCGCCACGACGCGCCCCTGCGCCACGTCAACGCCGAACATTGAGGAATCCTTTCATGACAAACACGATGCAAAACGGTCGGGCCGCGTCAGGTCGGGCCGCACTGGGCTATGCCCTGATTCCCCTGCTGCTCGCGCTGGCCGGCTGCGCGGTGGGCCCCGACTATCACCGTCCGCAGGTCGACATGCCCGCCGCCTACAAGGAAGCCGCGCCCGCACTGCCCACCGGCCAGGCCGGCAGCTGGCAGCAGGCCAGGCCGGCCGAAAGCGCGCTGCGCGGACAGTGGTGGAAGATATTCGGGGATCCCACGCTCGATGCGCTGGAAACGCAAGCGCAGGACGCCAACCAGAGCCTGAAGGCCGCCGCCGCGCGCCTGGGCCAGGCCCGTGCCCTGGTGCGCGATGCCAAGTCCGACCGCTATCCGCAACTGGATGCCGGGTTCGGCCCCACGCGCGAACGCGCCTCGCCCGCCTCTCAGGGCCGCCCAGACAATGGCGCGGCCACGAGCAGCACGTTGTGGCGCGCCCAGGCCTCGGTGTCCTATGAAGCCGACCTGTTCGGCCGCGTCGCATCCTCGGTGCAGGCCGCCACGGCCGACGCCCAGCAAAGCGCCGCGCTGTATCGCTCGGTGCTGCTGGCCCTGCAGGCCGACGTGGCGCAGGGCTATTTCCAGGTGCGCGAGCTCGACGCCGAGCTGCAGATCTATCGCCGCACGGTCGATCTGCGCCGCAAGACCGTGGACCTGATCCGGCATCGCTACGATGCCGGCGACGTCGGCGAGCTGGACCTGGACCGCGCGCGCGCCGACCTGGAATCGGCGCGCGCCGAGCAGGCGGGCATCGCCCGCAAGCGGGCCGCGGCCGAGCACGCCCTGGCCGTCATGCTGGGCAAGGCGCCGGCCGAATTCAGCCTGCCGGCCCGGCCCATTTCCCGCATCGCGATCGACATCCCCGCCGGCCTGCCCTCCAGCCTGCTGGAACGCCGCCCCGACATCGCGGCCGCCGAACGCGCCATGGCCGCCGCCAATGCGCGCATCGGCGTCGCCAAGTCGGCCTTCTTTCCCAGCCTGATGCTGACCGGCGCGGGAGGCCTGGAGTCTTCTGCCCTGGGCGATCTGTTCAATTGGTCCAGCCGCACTTTCCTGCTCGGCCCGCTGGTGGGCACGGCGCTGTCGCTGCCCATTTTCGACGGCGGGCGGCGCCAGGCCAACCTGGACCGCGCCCGCGCCGTGTACAAGGAGGACGTTGCCGACTACCGCCAGACCGTGCTGACGGCCTTCCGCGAGGTCGAGGACAATCTGGCCAGCCTGCGCCTGCTGCACGGCCAGACCGCCGCGCAGGATGCCGCGCTGCAGGCCGCGACCCGGGCGGCCCAGCTGTCGCAGGCGCAGTACCGCGAAGGGGCGGTCAGCTACCTGGATGTGCTCGACGCCGATCGCACCGCGCTGCAGCAGCAGCGCGCCTCGGCCCGGCTCGACGGCGACCGGGCGAGCACCGTGGTGAGCCTGATCCGCGCGCTGGGCGGCGGCTGGGGCCAGGACGCGCCGCGGGTCGCAGCCGAATAAGGCGTGGCACATGCGCGTGGCACAATGGGTGCGACCCATAGACTGCCACGCGCATCCCTCCATGATTATCCTGATCGACCAGGACGGCGTGCTCGCCGACTTCGAAAACGCCTTCATATCAGCGTGGCGCCAGCGCCACCCCGACATCGCGCCCGTGGCCTTCGAAGACCGCAAATCCTTCCACCTGCTCGAGGACTATCCGCCCGAGCTGCATGCCCGGGCCCAGGCCATTTACACCGCATCCGGCTTCATCCGCGACCTGCCGCCGGTTCCGGGCGCGGTCGAGGCATTCAAGGAAATGCTGGCGCTGGGCATGGACCTGCGCATCTGCACCGCCCCCCTGCACCAGTACGAGAATTGCGTGGCCGAGAAATTCCAGTGGGTCGAACGCCACTTGGGCCGAGCGGCCACCGAACGCATCGTCATGACCCGCGACAAGACCCTGGTGCGGGGCGACATCCTCATCGACGACAAGCCCCATATCGAGGGCGCAGTGGCCCGTCCGTCCTGGCGCCATGTCGTCTACGACGCGCCCTACAACCGCCATGTCGCCGACCGCCCGCGCATGGTCTGGTCGGATTGGCGCAACGTGCTGGCAGGCCAGCTTTACGCCGCCGACGCCTAGGGCCTGCCGACGCGTCAAGCGGCTGCCGGCTTCTCCAGCAGCGGATAGGCGAGCGCGCAAATGTGCGACTGGATGCGCACCAGGTCGCGCAGCGTATCCAGGTGCAGCGAGCTCGAGGCGACGCTGTCCGGCACGCCTGTACGCAGGCGTTCTAGGTGGCGCTCGCGGGCCGAGCGCTCCAGGCTCCGGATGGCGTGCTTGTCTGCGATCACCTGGGCCGCGATCTGCGGCCGGCGCGACACGAGCAGCGCCTGGACGCGGTGAAAGCTGTCGATGACGGCATGATGCAGCGTGTTCAATTCTTCGGCGCCCTCGGCCGAGAAGTTCACCTGAGCCTTGATTTTCTTGCGCGCGGTTTCCAGCAGGTTCTTGTCGATGATGTCGCCGATATGCTCGAGATTGATCACCGCGGTCATGATCGACGAGGCCCACTGGCGATCTTCCTCTTCGAGAGGCTCGCGGGTTATCTCGGTCACGTAATACTTGATCGCATCGTGCAGCATGTCGACCGCGTCGTCCCGGCTGGCGATGTCGCCCAGGGTGCGGCGATCGTTGGCCAGCAATGCCGGCATGCTGTCGCGCAGCATCACTTCGACGATCTCGCCCATGTGGCTTACCTCCCGCGCGGCGCAAGAGAGCGCCTGGGACGGAATGGGCAATACGCCTTCATCGAGATAGCGCGGCGCATTGGCGTCCTCGGGCAGCTGCAGCTCGGGCAGCATCCGCTCCAGCAGGCGCGCCACCGGATCGAGCAGGCCGATGAAAATGATCGCGATGACGATGTTCAGGCCGGTATGGAAGTCGGCGATGATTCGGCCCGGATCGCCGGAGACCGCGTCGAGCATCCGCGCAAGCGGGCCGCAGGCCGAGATCAGCAGGACGCACACGCCGCCGCGCAGCAGCAGGTTGCCGGCCGGCAGCCTGCGCCGGCTTTTGTCGTTGCCTTTGGCGGCCTCGAAATAGGGATTGAGCGCGCTGCCCACGTTGGCGCCCAGGACCATGGCAACCGCGGTGCTCATCGAAATGGTGTGCAGGCTCGCCATCGACATGACGAAGAGCACGATGGGAATACTGGAATGCGCAGCCCAGGTGAGCAGGCACGCCAGGGCGGCGTTGAGCACGGGCTCTCCCGCCAGCGCGCCGAGCACGGTGCGCAAGGCAGGCGCGGTCTCGGCCGGCTGCACCGTCGAGACGAGGATCGTCAGCGCGAGCAGCATCAGGCCCAGGCCGATCGACGCGCGGCCGATATCGCGGTTGCGCGAGCCCTTGCCCCTCTCGAAAAGCCACATGCCCACCAGCAGGCACACGGGGGATATCCAGCTCAGGTCCAGCGCGAAGGCCTGGACGATCAGCGTCGAACCCACATTGGCGCCGAGCATGACGGCCAGGCCGGTGACCGGACGCATCAGGCCGCGCGCCGCGAACGAGGAAGCGATCATGCCGGTCGCCGTGCTGCTTTGCAGCGCCCCGGTAATCGCGAGCCCCGCGAAGAAAGCGTTGAAGCGGTTGCCCAGGCTCTTGGCCATGAAGCGCTTGAGCGACGCGCCGAAGGCGCGCATCAGCCCGGACTCGACCATGTGCAGGCCCCAGGTCAGCAGCGCGACGCCGCCCGCAAGATGAAGCACGATCAGGACCACCCGCGCCCCTCCATTCCGATTTTGGTTTAGGCCGATTCGGCGGTAGTTTACGCTCGTGCGCGCGCCGGGACCGCCTCGCGGACGATATCCGCGGCGGCGCTGGCGCCGCTCGGTCCGGCCGACATCGGCCATACGCCGCAGCGCTGCACCCTGCGTTGCAGGCGCATCCGGATGCCGACGCGGATCACTCGTTGACGATCTTGTAGCGCCGCACGCTCATCAGGATGCCGCAGGCCACGCCCATGGTGACCAAGGCCGTGCCGCCGTAGCTCATGAAAGGCAGCGGCACCCCCACTACGGGCAATATGCCTGTCACCATCCCGATGTTCACGAACACGTACAGGAACACCATCATGGTCACCGACCCCGACAGCAGGCGGCCGAACTGCGTCGCGGCGCCGACCGCGATCGTCAGGCCGCGCGCGATAAGCAGGCTGTAAAGCACCAGGATCGCCACGCCGCCGTACAGGCCGAACTCTTCCGAATAGACCGCATAGATGAAGTCGGTCGTGTGCTCGGGAATGAAGTCCAGATGGCTTTGCGTGCCCTTCATGTAGCCCTTGCCGTACAGCCCTCCGGACCCCACCGCGATCATCGACTGGATGGTGTGGAATCCCTTGCCCAGGGGATCGGTGTTGGGGTCCAGCAGCGTGCATATCCGGTGCTTCTGGTAGTCGTGCAGCCCGGGCCAGGCCACATTCGGACTGCACAGCGCGCTCTCGTTGTAGACCACCGCGCCGATGCCGATCACGCAGGCCAGCACGACCGGGATCAGCAGCTTGAACGACAGGCCGGCGAAATAGATCACGAAAAAGCCCGCGCCGAACACCAGCAGGGCCGTACCCAGGTCGGGCTGCATCATGATCAGGCCGCAGGGCAGCGCCAGCAGCAGGCCTGCCACGAAAAAGTCGCGTATGCGCACCGCACCCTCGTGGCGATGGAAATACCATGCCAGCATCAGCGGCACGGCGATTTTCATCATCTCCGAAGGCTGGATGCGTGTGAAGCCGATGCTCAGCCAGCGCGTCGCGCCCTTGCTGGTCACCCCGGCGAAATGCACGGCCACGAGCAGCGCGATGCCCAGCAGGTAGGCCGGCACCGCCAGGCGCATGAGCCGGTTGGGCGGAATCAGCGCCACGATCCACATGGCCGCCAGCGCCACCAGGAAATTGCGCGCCTGGCCCATGAAATGGCCATCGGCGGTGCCGCTCGCAGCCGAATACATCACCGTCATGCCCAGCGCCGCGCACAGCACCAGGATGAACACCAGGGGCCAGTCCAGCGCCGTGATCACATGCCGCAACAGCTGAACCACGCGTTTCATTGCTTACCTCCGCGCGCGGATTGCATCCGCGCAGGCGCCGTCGGAACCGGCCCGGCCACGATGCCCGCGGGCGGCGGGCTGGAAGGCGCGGGAGCGGGCGCGACCGGCGCCGCCGCGGGTGCGCGCTTCAGGACCGTGCCGGACAGGGCCGCATTGTCGCTGCCTCCGAATACCGGATCGTGAGCGGCCGCCGCGACCCCGGTCAGCAGCGGCAGGTCCTTCAGCTCTCCGGCGGCTTTTTCCTTCGGCCTTTCGACCAGCCAGTAGTCGAACATCTTGCGCACGATGGGCGCGGCGACGCTGCCGCCCCAGGTGCCGTGCTCGACAATGACCGCGACTGCGATCTGCGGATGGTCCACGGGCGCGAAGCCGATATACAGGGCGTGGTCGCGCAGGTTCTTGGGCACTTCGCGCGCCTTCGCGCCGTGCAGGCTGTAGACCTGCGCCGTGCCGGTCTTGCCGGCCGACTGGTATTGCGCGCCCTGGAAGGCCATGCGCGAGGTGCCGATGCGCGGCACGTCGGCCATCGCCGATTTCACGATGTCGAAGTACTGCTGCTTGACGGGAATGACATGGTCGATCACCGACGGCACCAGCGTGACCTTGTCGGTGATCGGATTGCGTATCGAGTGCACCAGATGGGGACGCCGATAGATGCCGTTGTCGGCCAGCGTCGACACGGCCTGCGCCAGCTGCATCATGGTGAATGCGTTATAGCCCTGCCCCACGGTGAGCGAAACCGACTCGCCCGGATACCACTGCTGCTGGGCCTTGGTCTTGAACGTGCGGCGCTTCCATGCCTTGGAGGGCAGCACGCCCCGTTTTTCGCCGTCCAGGTCTATGCCCGTCAGCTGCCCGAAGCCGAACTGCTTGGTGAAGTCGTGCAGCGGGTCCACGCCGATGATCGGTCCGAGCGAGAAGAAATAGGTATCGTCCGACACCACGATGGCCTTGTGCAGGTCGACCGACCCGAAAGCCTCGCCTCCCGAGTTGTGGAATTTCTGGCCGCCAAACTCGAAATATCCGGGATCCGGGATCTGGGCGTTGGGGTCGCGCTTGCCCAGCGTCAGCATGGCCAGCGCCACGAAGGGCTTGTAGGTCGATCCGATGGGGAAGGCACTGGTCAGCGGCCGGTCGATCAGCGGATGGTCGGGCGACTCGTTGAGCTGCTTCCAGTTGTCCACGTCGATACCGTTGACGAACAGATTCGGGTCGTAAGACGGCATCGAGACAAAGGCCAGCACCTCGCCCGTGTTCGGATCGATGGCCACCAGCGCGCCGTCCTGGTTGCCGAAAGCCTGCTCGGCCACCCGCTGCAAGCCCATGTCCAGTGACAGCTTCAGGTCCGACCCGGCCACCGGATCGGTGCGCTTGAGGGTTCGCACCGGCCGCCCGCCCGCGGTGATTTCCACTTCCTGCACGCCGGTCTTGCCGTGCAGCACTTGCTCGTAGCTTTGCTCTATGCCTTTCTTGCCGATGTATTCGGTGCCGCGGTAGTTGCCGCTCTCGCCTTTCTTGTCGAGCTCTTCGAGGTCGCTGTCGGAAATGCGGCTGATGTAGCCCACCACCTGCGCGGCGGCAGCTCCCTGGGGATACTGCCGCACCCAGCGCGCCTTGAGCTCGACGCCGGGAAACATGAAGGCGTGCGCGGCAAACCACGCAGCTTCGGTGTCGTTGAGATTGTCGCGCAGCGTCACTGTATCCACGCGGCTGGTTTCACCGAGCGCGCGCTTGAACTTGCGCTTGTCGTTCGGACTCAGGTAGACCACGTGCGACAAGCGGTCAAAGAGCTTGTTGTAGTTGTAGTTGATGCCGAAGTCGGCTGGCGTGACGTCGAGCGTGTAGGTTCGGTAGTTGCGCGCCAGCACCACGCCGTTGCGGTCGTAGATCTCGCCGCGGCGCGGCGGGATGGGAACCAGCGCGATGCGATTGCGGTCCGCGCGTTCGGAAAACCCCTGGTAGCGCACCACCTGCAGTACCCAGAAGCGCGATATCAGAATACCGAAGCACACCAGCACGGCCGCCGCCCCCACCAGGGCGCGCAAACGAAACCGCTGCTTTTGCTGGAGGCTGGTGTTTTTGAATTCGAACATCGCGGCTGCGCTCTCGGGCGGGCCTTAGACCGCGGACGATTCCGCGTCGTCCAGCCTGCGCTGCGGCAGTTGCAGCACCCAGCCCGCGACGGGCCAGAGCGCGGCGGTGATGAGGGCGCCAGCGGCCCACCACCAGCCCGGCCAGTGGCCCGCCAGCCAGGCAACCACCAGATGCGTGCACAAGGGCGCGAACAGGAATACCGGCAGCATGTGCACGGCCTGGCTCATCAGGTCGAAGCGCTGCAGGCGCCGCTGCAGCAGCTGCGCGCCGTAGACCACCAGAACGTAGGTGAGCGCGTGGCCGCCCAGCAGGGCCGTATCGTGCACGTCCAGCAGGATGCCGAAGATGAAGGCCGTCACCAGGCCCACGCGGCGGCTCTCGTACGCGCTCCAGTAGGCCAGCACCAGCGCCATCATGTCGGGCGCGGCTGGCCACAGGCGCCAGGGCAGCATCGAGGCGAGCCACACCACGATGAGCGTGGCCCAGACGAACACACCGCGCGCCGGACGCAACAGGCGGTCCGAGTGCGCGTTGCCGACCAGTCCCACCAGCCGGCCGGAGGCGTCGCGCTGTTCCTGGGAGGACGGGTTAGTTGCCATTGTCCTCTTCCTCCTGCATTTTCGTGGCCTTGCCCACGTC
>DAIDKG010000022.1 GCA_027450125.1 Bordetella sp.
GGATGAGTCGCCGTGTCACCGCGAAGGCGCCGCTGCAGCCCCTACCTCTTTGCGCACTTTGGCAACCTGGCCCGCCGTAACGGCCGGCGCATTGTTCCCCCAGCTGCTGCGCACGAAGGTCGCGATGTCGGCCACTTCCCGGTCGGTCAAACGCCAATCGAAAGCCGGCATGGTGTAGCTGGTCGGCGCCGCGTTCGTGCCGGGCACCCGCGCACCCACCAGAATGATGTGGATCAGCGACTGCGGATCGGCGGCGTTGACCGCCGGGTTCTGCGCCAAGGCAGGAAAGACCTCGGCCTGCCCCTTGCCTGTCGCGCGGTGGCAGGCCGCGCAGTTGTTGATGAAGTCCATGGCGCCGGGGATGCTGGCGGCGTGGCCGCCGAGCAGCGCTTCGCCAGCCGTGTCGTTGTAGGCCACGGGCCTGGTCGCGGCGGCATTCTTGGGCGGCAGGCTCTTGAGGTACGTGGCAATGGCGTTCAGGTCGCTATTGCTCAGGTACTGCGTGCTTTGTTCCACCACGTCGGACATGCCGCCGAAGGCCGCGCTGTGCGTGTTGCGGCCGGTCTTGAGAAACGCCACCAGATCGGCCTTGGACCAGGTTCCCAGGCCGTCGGCGGTGTCGCCGCGCAGATTGCCGGCCAGCCAGCCGTCGACCACGCCGCCCGACAGAAAGTCGGCGCCGTCCGCCGCGCTGGTCGCCTTCTCCTGCAAGGCGACGCCGCGCGGCGTGTGGCAGGCGCTGCAGTGGCCCAGGCCTTCGACCAGGTACTTGCCGCGCAGCATCGCGGCGGCGCCCGAATCGGCCGGGGCGGGCGCGGGCGTATCGACCGGCGTGGGCGCGAACATCTTGCGCCACACGCCCAGGGGCCAGCGCATGGACAGCGGCCAGGTGATGCCGTTGGCCTTGTTGGGCTGGTCCACCGGCGCCACGCCGTGCATGAAGTAGGCGTAGAGCGCCTTCACGTCGTCGGGCGACACGCGGGCAAAGGACGTGTAGGGCATGGCCGGGTACAGCGAGTGGCCGTCCTTGGCGATGCCCTGGCGCAGGGCGCGGTCGAAGTCTTCGAGCGTGTAGGTGCCGATGCCGGTCTTCTTGTCCGGCGTGATGTTGGTCGAATAAATGGTGCCCAGCGGCGAGGCGATACCCAGGCCGCCCGCGTAGGGCTTGCCGCCCGTGGCGGTGTGGCAGGCGATGCAGTCGCCCGCGCGCGACAGGTACTCGCCGCGCTGGATGAGCTGCGCATCGGCAGAAGGATCGGCGGCCCGCGCGGCGTTGGCTGCCAGCAAAAAGGCGGCGGCCAGGAGATGGCGTGTTTTCATCAGGTATCTCCTTATGCCTGGACCAGCGGGCGGCCCGGGTTCTTCAGGTATTGCTCGCGGATGGCCTTGACCGACCAGTACGCCAGCGCGCCGAGCAGGCCCGTGGGGTTGTAGCCCATGTTGTACGGGAAGGTGCTGGCGCCCATGACGAAGAGGTTGGGTACGTCCCAGCTTTGCAGATAGCGGTTGAGCACGCTGGTCTTGGGGTTGGTGCCCATGATGGTGCCGCCGGTCAGGTGCGTGCTCTGGTAGACGCGCGTGTCCCAATGCGAGCCGGGCTTGCGCACGCCGATGTAGTACTTCTCCGGCTTCATGGCTTGCGCGACCTTCTCGCCCGCCTGGCCCATGTGCGCCAGCATCTTGAATTCGTTGTCGTGCCAGTCGAAGGTCATGCGCGCCAGCGGCAGGCCGTGCGAGTCCCGGTAGGTCGGGTCCAGCGAGATATAGGCGTCGCGGTAGGCCATGACCGAGCCCGACAGGCCGAAGCCGAAGGTGCGCTGGTAGGCGTCGACCATGCCGGCCTTCCAGCCCGAGCCCCAGGCGGGCGAGCCGGGCATGGGCGCGGCCTGCTTGATGGGCCGCCCGCCCGTGGTGGCCTGGCGGATCACCGCGCCGCCGATGAAGCCGTAGGGCGCGTGGTCGAACTGGTCGGCGTTCATGTCGTCGAAGGCCCAGACGCCCGCGCCGGTGCCTTCGAAGGGGTTGAAGTAATTGCCCTTGGGCATGATGATGCGTACGCCGCCGTTCATCTGGTAGGCCAGGTTCTTGCCCACCACGCCTTCGCCGGAGACCGGATCGTAGGGCTGGCCGATGCCCGAGAGCAGCATCAGCCGCGTGTTGTGCAGCTGGAAGGCGGTGAGAATGATCAGGTCGGCGGGCTGCTCGATCTCGTTGCCCTGCGCGTCGATATAGGTGACGCCGGTGGCCATCTTGCCGGACTTGTCGACATTGACGCGGGTCACGTACGAGTGGGTGCGCAGCTCGAAATTGGGCTTTTTCAGCAGTACCGGCAGGATGGTCGTCTGCGGCGAGGCCTTCGAATACATATAGCAGCCGTAGTTTTCGCAATAGCCGCAGTAGTTGCACGGGCCCAGGCGCACGCCGTAGGGGTTGGTGTAGGGCTTCGATGCGTTGTCGGCCGGCGCGGGATAGGGATGAAAGCCCGCTTCCCTGGAGGCCTTTTCGAACAGCGCCTGCGCGTAGGTCTGCTGCAGCGGCGGCAGCGGGAACTCGTCAGAGCGCGCGCCTTCCAGCGGGTTGCCGCCGGGCACGATCCTGCCGTCGATGTTGCCGGCCTTGCCCGAGGTGCCGCAGACCTTCTCGAAGAAGTCGTAGTGCGGCTCCAGGTCCTGGTACGTGACGCCGTGGTCCTGCAGCATCATGTCCTTGGGAATGAACTTCTTGCCGTAGCGCTCCACCGTGCGCGTGTAGAGCTCCAGTTCCTCCGGCAGGTTGCGGTAGTGCATGC
>DAIDKG010000023.1 GCA_027450125.1 Bordetella sp.
ACCATGAGCAAGAAGCCTGTTCGCGTGGCCGTCACTGGCGCCGCTGGCCAAATCGGTTACGCACTGCTGTTCCGCATCGCCTCCGGCGAAATGCTGGGCAAGGACCAGCCCGTCATCCTGCAGCTGCTCGAGATTCCCGACGAGAAAGCGCAGAAAGCCCTCAAGGGCGTCATGATGGAGCTGGACGACTGCGCCTTCCCGCTGCTGCAGGAAATGACCGCGCACAGCGACCCCATGACCGCCTTCAAGGACATCGATGTCGCCCTGCTGGTGGGCGCGCGCCCCCGCGGCCCCGGCATGGAACGCAAGGATCTGCTCAGCGCCAACGCCCAGATCTTCACGGCCCAGGGCAAGGCCCTGAACGCCGTGGCCAAGCGCGACGTCAAGGTGCTGGTCGTGGGCAACCCCGCCAATACCAATGCCTACATCGCCATGAAGTCGGCGCCGGACCTGCCCGCCAAGAACTTCACCGCCATGCTGCGCCTGGACCACAACCGCGCCCTGTCGCAACTGTCGGCCAAGTCCGGCAAGCCCGTGGCCGACATCGAGAACCTGGTTGTGTGGGGCAATCACTCGCCCACGATGTACCCCGACACCCGCTTCACCACCGTCAAGGGCGAAAAGATCGACGCGATCATCAACGATCAGGCCTGGAACCGCGAGGTGTTCATCCCCACGGTGGGCAAACGCGGCGCCGCCATCATCGACGCCCGCGGCCTGTCCTCGGCCGCCTCGGCCGCCAACGCCGCCATCGACCACGTGCGCGACTGGGTCCTGGGCAGCAACGGCAAATGGGTCACCATGGGCGTACCGTCCGACGGCTCCTACGGCATTCCCGAAGGCATCGTCTACGGCGTTCCCGTGACCACCGCCAACGGCGAATACAAGCGGGTCGAGGGCCTGGAAATCGACGCGTTCTCGCGTGAAAAGATGGACTTCACGCTCAAGGAGCTGCTCGAAGAGCGCGAAGGCGTGAAAGACCTGCTGAAGTAAGCGGACCGGAAAAGGCCAGGGAATTCCTGGCCTTTTTTATCGCGCAACGCTTGACGAATTCAAACCCAAAGCAGCAAGGAGTAGACAGACCATGAGCACGGCTCCCAAAAAGAAAACCGCCGCCGCGGCCCCCGCCTCCGAAGCCACACCCGGCTTCAAGCCCAAGAAATCGGTCGCCCTGTCCGGCGTCGTGGCCGGCAACACCGAACTGTGCACCGTCGGCCGCACCGGCAACGACCTGCACTACCGGGGCTACGACATTCTCGATTTCGCCGGCACCGCGGAGTTCGAGGAAATTGCCCATCTGCTGGTTCACGGCAAGCTGCCCAACAAGGCAGAGCTCAAGGCCTACAAGGAAAAGCTGCGCGCCCTGCGCGGCCTGCCCGCCGCGCTGCAGGATGCGCTGGAAGCCCTGCCTGCCTCCAGCCACCCCATGGACGTGATGCGCACTGCCGTGTCGGTGCTGGGCTGCGTACTGCCCGAGAAAGACGATCACAACATGCCCGGCGCGCGCGACATCGCCGACCGCCTCATGGCCAACCTGGGCTCTGCCCTGCTGTACTGGTACCACTACAGCCACAACGGCCGCGTGATCGACGTGCAGACCGATGACGACAGCATCGGCGGCCACTTCCTGCACCTGCTGCACGGCAAACGCCCGTCGGACGACTGGGTGCGCGCCATGCATACCTCGCTCATCCTCTACGCCGAGCATGAGTTCAATGCCTCGACCTTCACCTGCCGCGTCGTGGCCGGCACCGGTTCGGACATGTACTCGGCCATCACCGGCGGCATCGGCGCGCTGCGCGGCCCCAAGCACGGCGGCGCCAACGAAGTCGCCTTCGAAGTGCAAAAGCGCTACGACACGCCCGACGAAGCCGAGGCCGACATCCGCCGGCGCGTGGAGAACAAGGAAGTCATCATCGGCTTCGGCCATCCGGTCTATACCATCTCCGATCCGCGCAACAAGGTCATCAAGGAAGTCGCCCGCAAGCTGTCCAAGCAGGCTGGCAGCACCAAGATGTTCGACATCGCCGAGCGCCTCGAGACGGTGATGTGGGACATCAAGAAGATGTTCCCCAACCTGGACTGGTTCTCGGCGGTGAGCTACCACATGATGGGGGTGCCGACCGCGATGTTCACGCCGCTATTCGTGATCGCCCGCACCGCAGGCTGGTCGGCGCACATCATCGAACAGCGCGTCGACAACAAGATCATCCGCCCCACCGCCAATTATGTCGGGCCGGAAGACCAGAAGTGGGTGGCACTGGACAAGCGCAAGTAATCGCGCAATCGCGCGAGGCAGTAGCCAATGCAAACGCCCGCGTGAGCGGGCGTTTGCGCTTTCCGATGGCCCGGTCCAGGACCATCGCCTCGCCGACCCGGCCCGAGGCGGGCGGGACGGCGCTTACTGAGGCAGGACCTCGCCGCGCGTCTCGGGCGCGAGCGGGATGACGAACAGGCCTGCGACGAACACCAGGGCGGTCAGGGCGACCGGCACGCCCAGCGTGCCCATGTGCAGCACCGCGGCGCCGAGCAGGAAGTTCACGCCGGCGCCGACGAAGCGCCCGACCGACGTACAGAAGGCGAATGCGGTCGCGCGCACCCTCGTCTCGAACTGCTCGGGCAGCCAGAGGCTGAACATC
>DAIDKG010000024.1 GCA_027450125.1 Bordetella sp.
GGTGACCGCAGTGCGCAGGCACTGCTTGAACGTGGCTTCGATGCGGTCGTTGATGTGGTTGATGCGCTTTTGCAGCCGGTTGTCTTCGGTGACGAGCGCATCGCCGGTGAGCACGCGCGTCATGCCGCGGTTGCGCTCGGAGAAGGCCAGCAGCATGGTCGCGGTCTTGCGCGCCTGCATCAGGCCGCAGGTCTCTGCGGCCGCGATCTGGTTGGCAAGCGTGAAAATCGTGGTCTCGATGAACTCGATTAGGCCTTCGAACATCTGCGCCTTGCTGGCGTAGTGGCGGTAGAGCGCGGCTTCCGAGACGCGCATGCGCGCGGCCAGCGCGGCCGTGGTGACGCGCGCGGCGTGCGGCTGCTCGAGCATTTCCGCCAGCGCTTGCAGGATCTGGAATTTTCGTTCGCCGGGCTTGGTGGCCATGGTGGAGTTCAGTGCGGGGAAAGCGGACTCGGAACGGCCGCCGCGGGTTTATCCGCGCAATGGCCGCCGCCGCAACAGCAGGTCGCGGATCGAGTTTACCCGCAAGTCCACATAAGGCGGGCGCTGGAACTGCACCTTGGAAAAAGGGGTGCCGGGATGGTAGACATGCACCGTGCGCAGGCCCACCCGGCGCGCCGAGCGCAGATTGCCGAGCGTGTCTTCGACCAGCACCGCGCGCGCGGCCGGCACGCCTTCGCGTGCCAGCACGTAGCGCAGCAGCGCGGGCGAAGGCTTGGGCCGGATATGGCCGTGCATCCGCATTTCCTCGATGCCCCAGAGGCTGTCGAAATGCTGCAGCAGGTCCAGATGGCGCAGCACCGCCTTGGCGTAGTGCAGCGGCGCGTTGGTGAGCAGCACCTTGCGGCCGGGCAGGGCGCGCAGGGCTTTGGCCAGGCCGCGCTCGGCGCGCACCATCGACGCCACGTCGAAATCGTGGCTGCGGCGCAGGAAATGGTTCAGGTTAACGCCGTGGTGGCGCGCCAGCCCGATGGCTGTGGCGCCATAGCGCTTCCAGTATTTGTTGCGCAGCGCTTCGGCCTGCTCGGCATCCACGCCCAGGGTCTGGCGCACGGCCAGCGTCATGGCCTTGTCGATATGCGCGAAGATGGAATGCGAGGCATCGTGCAGCGTGTTGTCCAGGTCGAACAGCCACACGCGCCGGGCGTGCGCCGCAGGCATGGACGCACGGCGGCTGCGGCGCACGCGCGCAACGGGCCGCGGCACGAGTCGTTGTGGCGCCGCATGCATGGCGCGTCAGGACACGCTGATCATGGTGCCCACGCCCTGGTCCGTGAGCAGTTCCAGCAGCAGGCAGTGCGGCACGCGGCCGTCGACGATGTGCACGGCGTTCACGCCGCTCTTGGCGGCCTCGAGCGAGCCGGCGATCTTGGGAATCATCCCGCCCGAGATGGTGCCGTCGGCAATGAGCGCGTCGATCTTTTGCGGCGACAGCTCGCGCAGCAGGTTCTTGTCCTTGTCGAGGACGCCGGGAATGTTGGACATCATCAGCAGTTTCTCGGCGCCCAGGACTTTGGCGATCTCGCCTGCCACCACGTCGGCGTTGATGTTGTAGGCCTGGCCGTCCTCGCCGTAGCCGATGGGGGAGATCACCGGGATGAACTGGTCGTCCTGCAGGGCCTTGACCACTGCCGAGTTGATGCGGGTGATCTCGCCCACGAATCCGATGTCCAGGGTCGCGCCCGGATTTTCCCTGTCGGGCATCTGCAGCTTGCGGGCGCGGATCATGCCGCCGTCCTTGCCCGTGAGGCCCACGGCCGAGCCGCCCGCCTCGTTGATCATCATGACGATGTCCTGCTGCACCTGTCCGCCCAGCACCCACTCGACCACTTCCATGGTCTCGGCGTCGGTGACGCGCATGCCCTGAATGAAGTTGCCCTGCTTGCCGATGCGGCGCAGCGCGTCGTCGATCTGCGGGCCGCCGCCGTGCACCACCACCGGGTTCAAACCCACCAGCTTGAGCATCACCACGTCGCGGGCGAAGCTGCGCTGCAGGTGCTCGTCGGTCATGGCGTTGCCGCCGTACTTGACCACGATGGTCTTGCCGTGGAATCGCCGCAGATAAGGCAACGCCTCGGACAGCACCGCCGACTTGACGGCAGGAGACGAGACGACGGCAGGATCAGGGTTGTCGGTCATTGTGGTGTGAGAGTGGGCCAGTGAAAAATGCCACCGCCCAGGAGCATGGACGGCGGCCGGTCGATTGCGCGCAATTGTAGATCAGCCCGCCAGGGCTTTTTCGACCGCGGCGTGGAACCGGGCGGGGTCGTATACACCCAGGTAGCGCTTGACGATGCGCCCCTGGCGGTCGATGAGAAAAGCGGTGGGCGTGAGCCGCACGTCGCCGAAAGCCTGGGCCAGCTTGCCCTGGCTGTCCAGCGCCACAGGAAAGGGCAGCTTGCGGGTCTGGGTGTAGTTTTCCACGTAGCTGGGTTTGTCGTAGGACATGGCCACAGCCATGGTGACGTAGCCCTTGGGCGCGTAGCGCCGGTAGTCGGCGATGGTGGCAGGCATTTGCTGCATGCAGGTGACGCAGTCGGTTGCCCAGAACTTCACCAGCACGACCTTGCCGCGCAGGTCGGCCATCGTGATCGTCTTGCCGTCGAGCGTCCTGAAGGCGACATCGGGCGCCGTGGGCGCGGGATGCCAGGCAAACCAGCCGGCAATGCCTACGGCCAGGGCGACGAGCAGGGCGATCAGCGGTTTCTTCATTTGATGGGTATGGCCTGCATGGTATCGCCGCCGCCATAGAGTTTCACCGCGTTTACGTTCTGATCGATCAGCTCATCCAGGGCAATGGTGCCTTCGTTGAAGTGAGGTGTGAAGCCCATTACAGCATTGACAAAAATGGTATGTGCACCATGAAAAATATCA
>DAIDKG010000025.1 GCA_027450125.1 Bordetella sp.
CGACGCAGCGGCCACGCTGGCCCAGGTGCTGCAGGACCATTTCGGCCCCTCGCAAAATCACCGTGCCTTTCCCGTGGTGCGCGAAGGCGTGCTGGTCGGCATGCTCGACCGCGAGGCGCTGCTGGCGGGCCAGGCCAACCAGGTGGCCACGATCGCCGAGCTGTTCGGCGCCAACGTCCCGCTCATGGCCTTGCCGCACGAGACCTGCCGCATTGTCGCCACGCGCCTGGCCGTGCACGGCGTCGAGCGCCTGCCGGTGGTGCAGGACGCGCAATCGCGCCGGCTGGTCGGGCTGGTTGCGCGCAGCGACCTGGTCAAGCCGTCGCTGCAGCTATTTGACGAGGAGTTCCACCGCGAACGCCTGCGCAAGGGGGTGTTCTCGGCCTCGTCCAAGTAAGACGCCCGGCCAATAAAAAAGCGATGCCCGCAAGCATCGCTTTTTTATTGGCCAATCTGTCGGAAGTCAGGCGTATGTGTTGACCTGGGTGCCCAGCGTGCCTGACGTCGCCAGTTGCGGCGCAACGGACTGCATGAGCTGGTTGATCTCGTTGGTGGCCGCGTTCAGGCTCTTGCGCAGCATGATCGTGCCCACCGCTTCGCTGGTGCTGGACGACTGCATGTTCAAGGCCGTATTGACCATGGCGCTGCCGGAAATATCCATACGGGCTCCCCCCTTCGATACGTGTTGACTGCAGCCATCATAGCTGCGCCGGCGGCCAAGATATGTAACAACCGGCCGTTCGGCCGGATTATTTGCGCTTTTTTGCAGTTATTGCGTCCCCGGGTGCCCTATCGAGAACATGGCGCGCATGGCCGGGCTCATGGGCAGGTGCAGATCGACGCCCAGTCCGGGCAGGGGCGCGTCGAACCAGCGCTCGTAGATGGCCTGCATGTCCGGGCCGGCGTAGATCTGGCGCAAGGCCGCGCCGACGGCCCGGGCGAAGGCCGGATCGCCGCGGCGGATCATGAATCCATAATGCAACGGCGGGGCCAGGGCATCGCGGGAAATCGCGTAGCGCTCCGGATGACCCGAGGCGTCGATCATCATGCGCAGCAGCACATCGTCCATGGGAAACGCGCTGACCTTGCCTTGCGTGAGCAGCGCGAACGCAGCCTGGTTGGTCGGCACGATGAAGATGGACAAGTTGAGCCGGCGCTGGCGATTGATCCGGGCTATGTCGCTGATATTGCTCGTGCCTCTCACGGCGACCACGCTCTTGCCGTGCAGGTCCTGGATCGTGCGCAGCGAGTCGGCCGCCAGCGACGCATAGCGCGACTCGGTAATGAAATGACTGGGAGCGAAGGCCACGCTGGCGAGCCGCTGCGGGGTGATCGTGCTGGTGCCGCACTCGATGTCGATCGCGCCGTCGTCGATGTCTTCGATCCGGTCGCCGTAGGAGAGCTGGTGGTACCGGACCATGAGCCCGGGCAGGCCGAGCCGCGCGCGCAAGACATCGGCCAGGCGGTTGCACAATTCGATCGAGTAGCCCGTTACATTGCCGTTGGCGTCGATGTAGTCGAAGGGCGGTTCATGGCCGTCGTAGCCGATGCGCAGCACCTGTGTCCGGCGGATGCGATCCAGCGTGGAGACGGCGGGCTGCGCCAACGCCGTGCCGGCCGCCAGCAACACGGCCAGCAGGCCCAGATAGCGGTATCTTGCAAACGCAGGCAGGCGCATGGCGTGTTCTTCGGTCAGTTCAGGTATTCGCGCGGCGAGGCGATCCAGTCGCGCAGCGTGGAAGACATCGGAAGATTCAGATTGCGGCCGTAGGGCGGAATGGGCTGCATGAACCACTTCGTGTAGAGGCGGTCGATTTCGTGGCTGGCGAACAGCCTGCGCAATGCCTGATCGACTGCATTCTTGAGCGCGATATCGCCGGCCGGCATGACGATGCCGTAGGGCTCGGGCTCGCTGAACGTCTCCCGCGAGATGACATAGTCGCCGGGGTTGCGGGAATTGGCGACCAGGCCGGCCAGGATGCTGTGGTCCATGACAAAGGCCGAGGCCTGGCCGGTTTCAACCATGCGAAAGGCTTCGCCGTGCGTGCGGCGCAGCACCACGAGTATGTGCAGGTTGCGCGCCTTGTTGACGCTGTTGAGCTGGTCCAGGTCGCTGGTTCCGGAGGTGGCCGCGACCGTGTGCCCGGCCAGATCGGCGATGCTGTCGAGTCCGGCGTCCTTGCGGGAGACGAAGTTCGTGGTCGTGAAGAAAAACGGATAGGAAAACTCGGCCTGCCTGCGGCGCGCGGCGGTGTTGGTGGTCGTGGCGCACTCCATGTCGATGCTGCCGTTGTTGACCAGGATGAAGCGGGTGGCCGTATCGACCGCTTTGTAGTCGATCTGGATATGTCCCAGATCGAGCCGCCGGGCCATGTCCTCGACGATTTCCTGGCAGATGTCGATGGCATAGCCCATGACCTTGCCGTTGACCGAGAAGGAAAACGGCGGGCCGCTGTGGCGGTAGCCGATGACGATGCGATGCATGCTGGCTATCCTGGCCAGCGTGTCCGCCGCGCAGTCCGGCAACGCCGACACGGCCATCAGGGCGGCTGCGCACGCCAGGCCCAGCCGGCGCCGCCAGCGGCAGAGACGGGCGTACGGCTGCGAGGATATGTCGCGTGCGAAGTGCATGACGGCACTGTACATGGGCTCAATGCGCGCAGGCGCCGATCCACACGTCGCCGGGAGCGCGAGGTTCGTGAAAGACATAGCGGCCTCGTCCGGCGTTCTTGGCAGAATACAGCGCCGCATCGGCGTGCTTGAGCAGGTCGTGGGCGTTGTCGCCGTCGTCAGGGGCCAGCGCGATGCCTATGCTCGTACCGATGGTCAGCGCCACCCCGTTGACCAGGAAGGGGCGCTGCAGCGCTTCGAGTATGTGTTCGGCCAGTCTGCTGGCTTCCCGCTTGGCGTCGCGCAGGACGGCTTGGACCACCACGAACTCGTCGCCGCCCAGCCTTGCTGCCAGGTCTTCGGGGCCGAGCAGCAGATTCAGGCGATCGCCGACGGCCACGAGCAGCGCGTCGCCGGCCGCGTGGCCGTGGCTGTCGTTGACCGGCTTGAAACGGTCCAGGTCGAACAACATCACGTTGAACCGGGCGCCCGAAGGCAGGGCCTCGACCATGCGCTTGAGCACGCGGTCGAGAAAGGCGCGGTTGGGCAGGCCCGTCAGCGCATCGTGATGTGCCATGTGCTCCAGGCGTATGGCGGTTTCCCGGATGGAGAGCAGTTGCTCGCGTTCGACGGCGGCCTTGCGCAGCGTTTCGATGGCATCGGCAAGCTGTCCGATTTCATCCATCCTGCCCTGGTGCGGCGTGACGGTCTGGATGTCGCCTTGCGCCATGCCGATGAGCGAGCGGATCAGCGTCGGAACGGGGCCGAACAGGCGCCGCAGCAGCCAGATGATGGCCAGCGTGGCGGCCAGCAGCACGACCAGCAGCGCCAGCAGGGCGTTGTGGATCAAGGTGTTGCGTGTGCCGTAGAGTTGCTCGCGCGTGCCGATGCTGGAAATCAAGGCGCCGGTCTGCTTGCCCAGCCGCGTGGCGATGGGAATGGCATTGACGAAGTACTGGTGGCCGTTGATGCGGGCAAATCCGGTATAGGGCTCCTGCAGGTTCAGCAGCTTGGGCGAAATCTGCCGCTGGTCGGGCGCCGAGGCGCCATCATCCGCGCTGACCAGGGTATAGCCGGGTGTCTTGTCCGGCTGGTAGTGGAGCAGCCAGACGTTGTTCAGGGTCTGTGCGGAAGCCAGCGCCAGGACATCGACCGGGCTGAATCCGGTCTGCAGGATGGAGTTATCGTCGCCCAGCGGAGTGTCCGAGACGATGCGGGTGACTCTCCCGCTCGGGTCGTTCTGCACGGTGACGAAGGTATAGATGCCGCGTATGGCGGCGGTGGATATCTGGGTGTCGATGGCGGCCTGGCTCCACCATTGGTCGCGTGAAATGCGCTCGACCACGAGGAAACCGATGCCGGCGCCTATGGTGTACGCCACCAGCACGGCGCTCAGCAGGAACAGGACGGTCTTGCCCAGGAGCGACTGGCGCCAGCGCGGCGCGACAACGTTTGCTGGCAGGCTGGGCGGCGCAGGGGACGGCGAGGCGTGCGAAGTGGGCCGGAATTGCTCCATAGCATTGACTTTATTACAAATCTGCCGGCCCTGGCAGCCTACGGCAGGTCGATGCCGCCCCGGGCCAGCAAGCGGGCTGTCTCGTACAGAGGCAGCCCCATGACGCCGGTGTAGCTACCTTCGATGCGCTCGATGAAAACGCCGGCCAGGCCCTGGATGCCGTAGGCGCCGGCTTTGCCATAGGGCTCGCCGCTGTCGCAGTAGCGCTCCCGTTCCAGGGCTGTCGTGGCGCGCATGAAGACCTGGGTGATGGAGACCGCCTCGAACAGGCGGTCCTGCGCGATCATGGCAACGGCGGTCCGGACCTCGTGCTTGGTGCCCGACAGGGATTGCAGCATGCGCAGGGCATCGGCCCGGTCGGCCGGCTTGCCCAGCACGGCGCCGTCCAGAATGACTGTGGTGTCGGCCGCGAGCACGGGCAGAACGGCCAGAGACCGGCTCTTCATCCAGGCATGGCCGCGTCGGGCTTTCTCGCGGGCGGTTCGCTCCACGTAGTCGGCGGGGGACTCGCCGGACAGCTGCGGTTCGTCCTCGCCGGCAGGCGCAGGCGGGAGCAGGACCTCGTGTGCCAGGCCGATCTGCAGCAGCAGCTCGCGGCGGCGCGGGCTGGCCGAGGCCAGGTAGAGGCGGGGGGCAGCGGCGTTCATGCGCGATGGTAAGGGTGATTGGTCATGATGGCCCAGGCGCGGTAGAGCTGTTCGGCCAGGAGCACGCGCACCATGGGGTGCGGCAGCGTCAGCGAGGACAGGCGCAGCATGCCGTCGCAGGCGTCCTTCAGCCCGGCGTCCAGGCCGTCGGGTCCGCCCACGAGAAACGCCACGTCGCGGCCGCCCGAGCGCCATTGCTCCAACTGCCTGGAAAGCGCCATGGTGGTCAGGTCCCGGCCGCGTTCGTCCAGCGCGAGCCGCAAGGCGCCGGCCGGCAGGGCCGCTTCGATGCGCCTGGCTTCGGCGGCCATCATCTGGACGGGGGTCTTGCCCGAAGTGCGGGGCTCGGGCTTGATTTCGCGCAGTTCCAGGGCGCAGTCGGCGGGCAGGCGCTTGGCGTAGTCGTCCCAGGCCGTCTGCACCCAATCGGGCATGCGGTTGCCTACGGCAAGGATGATGAGCTTCATGGGCGGTTTGTTTTGGGTGTCGAGGGGCGTCGTCGGGTTCTCAAGCCGTTCGTCACGTCCGGCTGGGACCGTTCAGGCCGCGCACCCGCCACGCCTGGGCCAAGCGAGCGACGGCTTTAAGAATTCAGACCGCCATCGCCATCGATCATCCCCCCCATCCCAGGCCGGGTCGACTCCGGCAGCAGCTTCACGCGCACCGGCTTGTC
>DAIDKG010000026.1 GCA_027450125.1 Bordetella sp.
CGCACCTGGGCACGCCGCAGGCCCAGGTCGATTGCGTGATTCTCAGCTCTGAAAGAGAACACGACAAATATCTGGTTGAAATGATAAGAAAAATAAATGGCAAAGTAGAGACCATATCTTGGAAAGATCTGACGTAAAGCCATCGAACAGGATCCTGCTCACCGGTGGAACCGGCTTTTTTGGCAAATCCCTGTTAAGGCGCTGGATAGATGAGGCCCGCGAAGGGATCCGCCCGCCCGCAGTCACGGTACTCAGCCGTGCTCCGGAAGCGTTTCTCCGCCAATACCCTGAATTCGCGCAACACGAATGGCTGCGCTTTCACCATGGCGACATTCTGCAGCCCGCGAGTTTGCCGGCCTACACGGGCTATACGCATGTCCTGCACGGCGCGGCCGACTCCACTTTCGGCCCAAAGCTGACCCCGCTGCAGCGCTATGTCCAGATCCTGGACGGCACCCGCAATATGCTCGATTACGCGGTTGCCCACCGCATACCGCGCTTTCTCCTGACCAGCTCCGGCAGCGTCTACGGCTCGCAACCGCAGGATATGCAAGCCATCCCGGAAAGCCATAACGGGATACCGGATCTGCTCGACCCCCAGCATGCGTACAGCATAGCCAAACGCAGCGCGGAACATCTTTGCATCCTTTATCGGGATACCTACGGCCTCGAATCGGTCATCGCACGCTGCTTCGCTTTCGTGGGCCGGGATCTTCCCATGGATGCTCACTTCGCGATCGGCAACTTCATCCGCGACGCTCTGCATGCCCCGGAGATCACGGTCAACGGCGATGGAACCCCGGTGCGGTCCTATATGGATCAGCGGGATTTGGCGCATTGGCTGATCACGCTGCTTCTTTCAGGCCAGGCTGGGCATGCCTACAACGTAGGCTCGGACGCCGCCATCACGATCCACGATCTGGCCACGCTGGTCCGCGATACGCTCGCGCCGTCCAAACCCATACGGATCATGGGTGAGCCTGACGAGCGGAGTTTCCGCAATCGCTATATCCCTTCGATCGCCAAGGCCCGTATCGAGCTGGGACTGCACTTGCATTACCTATTGGCAGAATCCATCGAGTAATCGGTCCGCCATCTTTCCTCGGGGGATTGAGCATGCCTTTGCGACATATCGTGTTTGACCTGGATGGAACACTGATCGACTCGGCTCCGGCCATCCTGAGTACGCTTGCTTCGATCCTGGAGCAAGCGGGAATAACGCCCATACGGTCCTTGACTCAGGATCTCATCGGTCCGCCTTTGCCGGAAATCGTAGCGTCTCTTGTCCCCGCCGGAAAAGTCGCGCTGGTCCCCGCCTTGATCTCTGCGTTCAAGGACCGATACGATGGACACGGGTACAAGGAGACCGAGGTCTATCCCGGCATCGGGGCAATGCTGGATGCTTTGTTGGAAATGAAATTCTCGATTTCCATAGCAACCAATAAGCGCATAGTACCAACCCGCCTGATCGTGAATCATCTGGGATGGGATAGCCTGTTTTCAGGATGCTATGCGCTGGATTCGTTCGACCCACCGTTCACGGGAAAAGCCGATCTATTGAACCGATTGCGCGAACAGCTCGACCTGGACAAGTCATCGGCGGTCTATATAGGCGACCGACCTGAAGACGCCGCCGCGGCCTCACACGCCGGCCTCCCTTTCATACAGGCGGCGTGGGGATATGGAAGCGCGTGGGGAGGAGTTCGACTGGACATGCCCTGGCAACTGATCGAAGAAATAAAGCGGATATGAATTCAAAGTGAAAGCGTCATGAATTTTTTAAGAGAAAAGCAGTACAAGGACCTCTTGTCGCAGATACGCGATCCGGATCGTCGGTCATGGATACTCATGAATCCGACCTCGATCGGCGATACGACGATAGTCTGCGCCTTTGCGCAAGCCTTTGTGGAACAGCATGGCCATGCGATAACGATGATCATCCCCCCAGATCATGTGCCCGTGGCGCAGATGTATCCGAATCGTTTTTTGAGAGTCCATACGGCGGAACGCAATCTGATGATGCAGATCGCCAATAACTATCTGGACCCCGCGCGCTTTGAAATCGACGTACCGATCTGCGCGCACCCCTATGATCTGGGTGACTGCCGGATAGATAATTTGCTGTATCTATATAAATACCCAGGGCGTGGCGGCATAACCCAGACGGATATGTTTCGCCATTTGCTCCGGCTGCCATGGGAAGCCAAGCTCGAACGCCCGACCGTACTCGCGGAATGGGACATCGAAGCGGAAAAAATCGCGCGGCAAATCGGCATGCCGAAGGGCGAATCCGTCATCCTGTTTCCGGCAAATAGTTCCGAGTACCCCCAGTTTCCCGATTTCTTCTGGGAAACGGTCGTTGCTCGCCTGAACCAGCGGGGACTCAAGGTGTTCTGCAATATGCGAGGGGGGAATTTCCGCCCCAACACGATGCCGATTGCCGGCACCACGCCGATCGAGGTCCATATCCACCAGGCGCCATCACTCGTCAACTATGCAGGACGCACCATTTGCAGCGCGAGCGGCATACAGTTCCTGCTGCTCTTGGGCGGCCGGTTCGAGCAGATGACGGTTCCGATGCCTCTGACACAGGCGTTCTCCGATCATCATCAGAACGGCCGGCACTATCACTCGACCGCATTTATGGCGCAGTATATGTACCCGGAACTTCCATGCGACATGCCGTTTGCGGAGTTCAGCGTGCCGTTCGACGGTGCCGAAGACAAATTGAGAGACGTTGCTATCGCCATCGCGGACGACATATTCGACCATCCGAACTGCGTGCAGCGCATGGGCGCCAGCGGACAAAAGTACCTCGAAGAGCAAGGCGACTGGCTACGCAGGCTCGTATCCCCTCGACGGGCAAGCGTCAGCTGATGCAGGCTGGCGATATTTCGGAAGTTGACTTGTTTAATCTTAATTTTTGAGCTCGGTGCAAAATGCCTACTCCCCCTCTGGAAACCAAGGAACCTCAGTACGGCATTTTGTTCGATGTCGAACAAGAGCACGGCCGTACAAAATTGGGATTGATGACGAATGGATCCTGGAACTTGGATCCCAGGCGTACCTTGTTCACGCTCGCACGCTATAAATTTGCAGCTAAGATGCTCAGCGGCAAGAAGAACGTGCTGGAAGTCGGCTGTGCCGACGCCTTTGGCACGCGCCTGATACAGCAGGAGGTCGGCCAAGTCACCGCAGTAGATTTTGATCCACTCTTCATTGCCGACGCCAAGGAAAGAATGAACCCCCATTGGCCGATGGCGCTGTACGTCCACGACATGCTGGCTGGCCCGGTTGCCGGAACCTTCGACGGCGTGTGCAGTCTGGACGTGCTTGAGCACATCGAACCCGCGGACGAAGCATCGTTCATGAAGAACCTGCTGGCGTCGATGACGGACGACGGCGTGGCCGTCTTAGGCATACCGTCGCTAGAGTCGCAGACCTACGCCGCCGCAGAGAGCAAAGCGGGGCATGTCAACTGCAAATCAGGCAAAGACTACCGGGATTTCCTGCGCGGCCATTTCGAGAACGTTTTTTTATTTTCCATGAACGACGAGATCGTTCATACGGGTTTTTATCCGATGGCGCATTATCTGATGGCCCTGTGCGTCACGCCCAGGCGATGATGCCGCACCCGGCTGCACGATTAGCCCGCTGGAGCTGCCGTAGCGCTCATCCCTGCACGCCATGGGGCCTGATTTGCCGGGCCGGACGACCGTAATACAAGAAACCTGGCTCGCAATCAGAGAGTACCAGCGACCCAGCGCCTATCCTGCTGCCAGCCCCTACGCTGATCTGATTGACGATATCGACGCTGATATTTATCTCGACAAGATCGTCTATCAAAGTAAACCCGCCTGTCGTCAGATTCGGGTTTATGTCGCAGAAATTGCCGATCCGGTTGTGATGT